>CAMLLE010000098.1 GCA_946480555.1 uncultured Verrucomicrobia subdivision 3 bacterium | reverse complement strand
ATCGGGCGTGGGATAATCCGTGCCGAAGATTTCGCAATGCGGCTTCTTCCCGAGCGCGACCATCAACACATTCGGGATCAGGTGCGTCTCGATGCGATGATGCTCGCCGAACTTCTCGCTCGCACCCGCGGCGTTGAAGTAGCGGAACGCAATGAAGTCGAGCTTGTAGATTTGCTGGTACCAGATCAGCACCTTCTCGAACATCAACTTGGATTCGCCGTAAGGATTAATGGGCCGCTGCGGCAAATCTTCGGTCATCGGGACGCGATCCGGCGGACCATACGTCGCGCACGTGGAGCTGAACACGAATTTCTTCACGCCGCATTCGACGGCGGCGTCCGCGAGCTTCAACGCATTGACCAGGTTGTTGTGGAAATACTTCTTCGGATTCGTCATCGACTCGCCCACCAGCGCGTTCGCGGCGAAGTGCATGATGGCGTCCGGGCGGGTGGAGCGAACGGCTTCGAGGATGTCTCCATCCTTTTCGGGTTCCGCGAAAATGAAGTTCGCCCGTGAATCGACGGCGGAGCGGTGGCCTTCCGTGAGGTTGTCATAAACCGTGACGTTGTGGCCGGCGTTTAGAAGTTCTTCGGTGCAAATGGAACCGATGTATCCCGCACCGCCAGTGACAAAAACATGCATGCGATACCACTAGGGGGCGGGGCGGCAAAGTTCAATCAAAAGGTTGTGGGCAGGTCACTCCGCGCCGAGGGACTTGATGATCTTCCGCGCCATTGGTTCCTTGATCTCTGCGTGACGTGGAATCGCTTCAACAACGCCAGTCTTTGGATTGATCCACAATGAATGGGATGAGCCCTCGCTTTCAGATAACGACCAAGCTCAGCGACCGCCGCCGGAAACGCCCGGTCGGCTGCAACAACCGCTGACAAATCACCTGAACCGTCGAACTGCCCAGCGGGGCAGCGGTTCGCTGCAGCGCTCTGGTTAGCCATGCGTCTTCCTCTCTTTCCTGCTCTGTTCAAATCTCAAAACCCGCTCAAACCGGGTGCTCTGATCGGAATCTAGGGTCACGCGCTTGAGGAGCCGAATGATCTTCTTGCGCATATACCCCGAGCGATAAAAGTATGGCCACACCTCAAGAAAAGCCAAAGCATACTCAATAATGTCCGGATCCCCTGACTCAAGCAGACGCATACCTGCGTCGAAGCCACCCGGAAAGGCAAGCGCGTCGTACTCCGCCTTGAATGTCGCTGCCGCTTGCTCTTGGTCTGCAACAGTGGACGTGCCGTAAGCCAGACCACGAAGAGTCGAGTGCATCTTCCCGTGAAGCTCCCGGATGCGCTTCGTGTTTTCTTGGATGACCAACTTGGGATCACGCGTCTGTTTCACACGACGGCGAAATATGGCTAACAGCCAGATCACCGCAATCTTTTCTCAAGCTCGCGGCGTTTCATCAAAGCGTGACCACAGTTTGAACTGCGTCATCGGGAAGACCGCGTTTCATGTCGGCAACACGATCTTCGAAAATCAGACGAATGCGTCCCGCAGACTTTGCGCAGCTTCCTCAATGGTTTCGCCCTGCCCGTTGGCACCTGGAACCTCGGCGCAAACTGCCCAAACCACCATCAGGTGCTGGTTCGATAATCGCAGTGAATTCGCCTTTCATCGGGTGAAAACCAACATGCCGACACGCACCGTCAACGAAGCTGCCCACAACCGCTACTTCGCTCCGAGATCAAACGTTAGCGTCGTGCGCGAATCAGCGCGCCGGTCGTACATCTCGATTTCCTTCAACTCCCATTTTCCTTCGATCTTCTTGAACTTGCTCGCAGCGAAATCCTTGATGCGTTTCTTGTCAGGGCCGTACGCCTCGGCATTGATGATTCCGCCGGTGTCGATGTCCACCCATGAGAGAACGCGCGAGTAGCTTCCAGGCGACGGATTTGGATTCGTGCTCTCGAGGACCGCGCAGGACTGGCCGCGGCGAATCTCCTTCCGCAACACCCGCTGTTCAGGCCACCAGAGAAAATCCAAACCCAAGTCCACAATCCAGAAATCCGAACCGGCAAACGGCACGAACGCATTCTCCGCTGCTCGCACCTTTTCGGTGCCGTTTTCCACTACGGAATAGCTGTTCGTTCCAGAGGCTGTACGAGTGACCCAGAGTTTGGAAATGCCCGTTGAAACGTCGGGCGCTTCGTAAACAGATTGCCACCCGCCTTCAGCTGGCTTGATTTCGAACCGGAACGGAATTGTGAGAGCTGGCGCTTTGGGGCGCTTGATGGTCAGGACACCGCTGGTCGTCGTCGGTTCGCCCGGTTCCATTGATCGCATCCGTTCGACGAGTTCCGCGCCTTCCTTTGCGCCGTCTTCCGGCGAAAGCACGATCGGCTTTGAAACCTGGGCAGCTGCGCCGGTGGTGAAAACCAGCATCAACAGCAGAAAGGCGGAACGGATCATTTCGAATGCAATGTCAGCGGGAGCAGCTCCGAGATGTGCCGCACGAAATGCACCTTCAGCTTGCGCCGCACTTCCTCCGGCACTTCCTCCCAATCAATCTTGTTTTGCTCGGGCAGAATCACTTCCTTGATCCCAAAACGCGCCGATGCCAGCACCTTTTCCTTGATGCCGCCCACGCGCAGCACGCGTCCGCGCAGGCTGATTTCACCGGTCATGGCGACCTGCGATTTCACGCGCCGCCGCGTCAATAGCGAAGCCAGCGCCACCAGCAGCGTCACACCCGCGCTTGGGCCGTCCTTGGGCGTCGCGCCAGCGGGAACGTGGATGTGAATGTCGTATTTGCTGTAGTCTTCGAGATCGACGCCAAGTGATTTGGCTTGGCTGCGCAAATAGCTGAGCGCCGTTTGCGCGCTTTCCTTCATCACGTCGCCGAGCGAACCCGTCAGCAGCAATCCACCCTTTCCCGGCATGCGCGTGGCTTCAATAAACATCACTTCGCCGCCCACGGGCGTCCATGCCATGCCCGTTGCGATGCCAAATTCCTTGATTGTCTCCGCGCTTTCCGAAACGAAGCGCGGCGAACCCAGAAGTTCCTTCACACGATCGGGTGAAATCGTCAGCGGCTTCGGTACGTGGCCGTTGCTGACGATCTGGCGCGTGGCTTTGCGGGTGAGCGCGGCAATCTCACGTTCAAGCTGCCGCACGCCGGCTTCGCGCGTGTAATCCTGGATGACGCGGCGAATCGTGTTGTCCGGAATTCTCACTTCGCTCTTCTTGAGCCCGTGTTCTTCCAGCTGGCGCGGCACCAGATATTGTTTCGCAATCTGGAGCTTCTCGGTTTCGGTGTAGCTCGGGAGTTCGATGACTTCCAGACGATCGCGCAACGCAGGATGAATCGGATCGAGCCAGTTCGCCGTGGTGAGAAAAAGCACGCGCGAAAGGTCGAACGGAATGTCCAGATAGTAATCGGTGAACGTGCTGTTCTGCGCAGGATCGAGCACTTCCAGCAGCGCCGAAGCGGGATCGCCGCGAAAATCCGAACCCACCTTGTCCAGCTCGTCCAGCAGGATGACGGGGTTCCGGCTTTCGATGCGCTTCAGCGTTTGGATGATGCGGCCCGGCAGCGCGCCGACGTAGGTGCGGCGATGCCCACGGATCTCTGCTTCATCTCGCATTCCGCCGAGAGCGATGCGCGCGAACTTGCGGCCCAGAGCATCTGCCACACTCTTGCCGAGCGAAGTTTTTCCCACGCCAGGCGGCCCGACCAGACAAAGAATTGGGCCTTTGATTTCCTTGCGGCGCTTGATCACGGCCAGGAATTCCAAGAGGCGGTCCTTCACTTTGCTCAGGCCGAAATGCTGTTCGTTGAGAATTTTCTCGGCTACCTTCAGGTCGAGCTTGTCTTCGGTCTCCTTTTCCCACGGCAGGCCAAGAATCCAATCCAGGTAATGGCGCGTGACCGCGTATTCGGCCGCGGCCGGTGGAATTTGCTGCAACCGCTCCAGCTCCTGCGTGGCTACCTGTTTCGCTTCCTGCGGCAAAGGCGTGCGCGCAATCTTGTCCTGCAGACTGCTTAGCTCGGTAGTGTTCGAATCGGTTTCGCCCAGCTCGCGTTGAATGGCGCGCAGCTGCTCGCGCAGGAAAAAGTCGCGCTGGGTTTTGGAAATGGAGGTGGCGACTTCCGTCTGAATTTTCGAACTCAGCGTCAGCACTTCATGCTCGCGATTCAGCATCGGCAGCAAGAACTGCAAGCGCTCCTTCACGGATGTGGTTTCGAGCAGCTGCTGGCGTTCTTCCAGAGTCAGGTTCAAGTTCACCGCAATCAGATCGGTGAAATGACCGGGATCTTCCGTGTTCAACGCCGCGATTTTGACCTGCTCCGAAAGCGCGGGCGAAAGCTTGATGATTTCCTGAAACTGCCCCTGCGCGTTCCGCATCATCGCAGTCAATTCAACTGAATCGTCAGCGATGTCCTTCATCAACTCGAAGCGCGCATTCAGGTAAGGCGCGTCGCCGACATATTCCTTGATGCGAATGCGCCAAAGCCCTTCCACCAGCACGCGCACGGTGTTGTCGGGAAATTTCAGCATCTTCAGCAGCCGGGCGGCGCAGCCGACTTCGTGCATTTCGTCCGGCGTCGGATTCTCCGCTTCGGGTTTGCGCTGCAATGCCACGCCCAGCAGGCGGTCGCCGGCGACGACGTCATCAATGAGCTTTGTGCTTTGCGGCGTCTCCACCAGCAGCGGCGCAACCATGCCGGGAAAGATGACGATGTCGGAAAGCCCGAGAATGGGAAGCACCTCCGGCAACGAATGTGCGGAGACACGTGCGGGCGCATCCGGATTTCCGGCCGCGCCCAGGATGCTGATAAATTCAGTATCGGGCGAAGTCATCGCGTCGTTCTGCTTTCAGTAGATGCCGCCGCCCGGAAAAAGATTCAGAAGAAATTAATTTCCCTCGGCAATTGGCACCTTGGTGCTCTTTACGGTCGAATGCGCCACGGGGACATCGATCCGCAAAAAGCCGTTCAAGTATGCGGCCTTGGCCTGGCTGAGGTCGTACCCGGAATTGGGAGGCAGCTCCAGCACGCTTTCAAACGGGCCGTAGTTAATCTCCATCATCAGGAAACTGCATTTCGGAGCGCGGCAGCCATCGGGCCGATTGCCGCTGATCTTGAGCCGGTTTCCCTCCACGGTGATTTCGAGATTGTCGCTGCGCATCCCAGCCAGTTCCACTTTGATCACCAGCCCGTTCTCCGTTTCATACATGTCGGTGTTGGGAACCCAATGCGCCTTCCCCTGACCAGCCGCGGAGCGGGTGACGAAGTGGACGGTCGAACTCACTTTGCACATGGCCATGCCGGGTAAAAATTATCGAAGTAAACTTTTCACTGCAAGCGCACGCTCATCGGCGGCGGACAATGATCTGCGGACGCTCGCCTTTGCGCGCGCGGTAAATCACTGAATGGTTCGGACTGGTGCCATGGCCGCCGGGGCAACCGCACGGAGTGCTTCTGGCGAAACGAAGTTTCGGACGCTGGAACTTGCTCCGCAGCAGGAGTGCCGCGGCAGTGAACACGATGGCCAGTGAAGCCAGTTGCTGCCAATCCATGGCGCAATCTAGCCCCAAAAACGGACTCCGCAACAAGGAAGTAGGGGAAGATCAATGCTGGGAGGCAATACGCTCACACACTCACCACGGCTTTCGAAGAGGTTCGAAATCGGTTGCAGTGCCAGAATCTTATTCGTTTCCAACCGAGATTGAGGACGGCCCAGGGAACGGAGATTGTTTGCTCAACCGACCTTCTCGTCGCCCTTCGCTCCCGGACGATCGACTTGTGATTCGACTCAACCTCCCTTCCTTTCTTCTCATCTGTGCCGTGGCCCATTAGCTTTGCGCCGTGGTCACCAGCCTTTACGATCTCATCCCGCGCGACGAGAACTTGAGCAACGATGTTCTGCTCGGACGCTTCCTTGATTACGCGGAAGCGCGGCGCATCCAGCTCTACCCCGCGCAGGAGGCCGCCATTCTCGAATTGTTCGAAGAGAAGAACGTCATTCTCAACACGCCCACCGGGTCTGGAAAATCACTCGTCGCCACCGCGCTGCACTTCAAATCGATCGCTCAAGGCCGGCGCTCCATTTACACCTGTCCGATCAAAGCGTTGGTGAATGAGAAATGGCTGGCCCTGTGCCGCGAGTTCGGCCCGGAGAACGTCGGCCTCAGCACCGGCGACGCTTCGGTGAATCGCAACGCGCCGATCCTATGTTGCACGGCGGAGATCCTGGCAAACATCGCATTGCGCGAAGGTGAACCGGCGGACGTGCGCGACGTGGTGATGGACGAGTTCCATTACTACGCCGATCGCGAGCGCGGCTGGGCGTGGCAGGTGCCGTTGCTGACCTTGCCGCAGACGCGCTTCTTGCTCATGTCCGCCACGCTGGGCGAAACGGCGTTCTTCGAAGATCAGCTCACGAAGTTGAACGGGCGCGAAACCGCCACGATTTCCAGCGGCGAACGGCCGGTGCCGCTTGAACACGCGTATTCCGAACTGCCGCTCGCGCGCACCCTCGAAACTTTGATCGCCGATGGCAAAGCGCCGGTTTACGTCGTCCACTTCACGCAACTGGAAGCCGCCCAGAGCGCGCAGGATTTCACCAGCATCAATGTCTGTTCGCGCGACGAGAAAGCCGCGATCTCCAACGCGCTGGAAGGTTTCAAGTTCAGCAGCCCGTACGGTCCGGAAATAAAGAAGTGGCTGCGGCACGGCATCGGGCTGCATCACGCCGGGCTGTTGCCGAAGTATCGCGTGCTGGTGGAGCAACTCGCCCAACGCGGCTTGCTCAAGGTGATTTGCGGCACGGACACGCTCGGCGTCGGCATCAATGTCCCTATCCGCACAGTGCTCTTCACGAAGCTCTGCAAGTTTGACGGCCAAAAGACCGGCATCCTCAGCGCGCGGGATTTTCATCAGATCGGCGGACGCGCCGGGCGGAAAGGTTATGACGATCGCGGCTGGGTGGTGGCCCAGGCCCCGGAGCACGTGATTGAAAACCTGAAGCTCGCCGAGAAGTCCGCGCGCGACGGCAAGAAGACGGTGAAGCGTCAGCCGCCGGAAAAAAACTTCGTGAATTGGGACAAGAACACGTTTCTGCGCCTGATCGCCGCCCCGCCGGAACGCCTCGTGTCGCGTTTCCAGGTCACGCACGGCATGTTGCTGAACGTGCTGAGCCGCGAAAGCGATGGCTGCGCCGCGATGCAGAAGCTTGTCCGCGATTGCCACGATTCGCCAAGGCAGAAACAAGCGTACATCCGGCGCGGCTGGCAGTTGTTCCGATCGCTGGTCGAACGCAAAATCGTCGAGTTCATTCCGGCCACCGCCTCCGGCCAGAAACTGCGCGTCAACGTCGAGTTGCAGGACGATTTCTCGATGGACCAGACGCTGTCGCTGTATTTGCTCGAGACCATTCCGCTGGTGAATCCGGAGCAGCCGGACTACGCGCTCGTGCTGCTGACGCTCGTTGAATCCATTCTCGAAAACCCGGACATCATCCTCCGCAAGCAGCTCGACAAAGTGAAATCCGCGAAGATGGCCGAAATGAAGATGGACGGCTTGGAATACGAGGAACGGATGGAGGAACTCGAGAAGCTCGAGCATCCGAAGCCGAATCGCGAGTTTGTCTATTCCACGTTCAATGCCTTCGCCGATCGCCACCCATGGGTGGGCCAGGAGAACATCAAGCCCAAATCCATCGCGCGCGAAATGTTCGAGCAGTTCCGTTCTTTCGCTGATTACATCCGCGACTACGAACTGCAACGTGCGGAAGGCGTGTTGCTCCGGCATCTGAACAGCGTTTTCAAAGTGCTGTCGCAAACGGTTCCCGACTCCGCGAAGAATGAGCAGGTGCGCGAAATGGAACTTTATCTGGCGGCGATGATCCGGCAGATCGATTCCAGCCTTTTGGATGAATGGGAAAAGATGCGGGATCCAAGTTTCCAGCGCGCGGAGGCGAAGGAACTGCGTCCGCCCGGCGCCGACGAAGCGGCAGCCGATATCACGCGCGACACCAAGGCGTTCACCGCGGCGATCCGGAACCGCATCTTTGTTTTCCTGCGCGGGCTGGTGATTCGCGACTTCGAGGCGGCGATGGCGTCGCTCTGCGGAGAGAATCAGGAAACGGAGAACCCGGGAAGCGGGGATGCAAAGAGCTGGACACCAGAAACGCTGAAGCAGGCCGTTGAAGCCTTCGAGTCGGAACACGAACGCATCTGCCTTGATCCCGAGGCGCGCAACGCGCGTCACACCTACGTTCTTCCCTCTGAAGACAAGAAGACCTGGCGCGTGCAGCAGATGCTTGTCGATCCCGAAGGTGGCAACGACTGGGTCGCAGAGTTTGAAGTGAATCTCCCGGACTCCCGCGCAACGGGTGAACCAAGACTCCGCCTGAGGCGCCTCGGTCCCCTATAGCTCCCGAGCGTTGCTTGACCCTTCATCCTTCATTGTTACACTCGCTCGCAATTCGCATGAGATTTCTACGCTCGATCCTGTTCCTGGCGGCGGTTTTCCTGGCTCATTCCAAATCCGCTGCGCAGCCGCAACTCGCGGGCGGGATCAAGGTGATCGTTCATGATTCGCTCGTGACGTATC
>CAMLLE010000097.1 GCA_946480555.1 uncultured Verrucomicrobia subdivision 3 bacterium | reverse complement strand
CCAGTTCATCGACCTGCCGGATCTTGGAAACAATTTCCTGCAAGCCTTGCGAAACCTTCGCACTCAATTCGACCCCTTGCGACGTGCGCGTAATCGCGCCTTCAATCTTCGATGCGGTTTCCTTGGCGGAATCCGCGCAACGTTGCGCGAGGTTCCGCACTTCGTCGGCCACCACGGCAAATCCCATTCCCGCTTCACCGGCGCGCGCGGCTTCGACCGCGGCGTTCAGGGCAAGAATGTTGGTCTGGAACGCAATCTCGTCGATCGTCTTGATGATCTTGGCGATGTCGTCGCTGGAAGCTTTGATGGCTTCCATGGCCTGGTTCATCGCGTCCATGTCCGCCGCGCCCGTGTCTGCGGCGCTGCGCGTCTGCCGGGCGAGATCGTTGGCGCGTTGCGCGTTTTCGGCATTGCGTCTGGTGATGCTGGAAAGCTCCTCGATCGACGCGCTGGTTTCTTCGAGCGAAGCCGCCTGTTCGCTGGCGCCTTCGGCCAGGGTTTGTGATGCGGATGAAACCTGTCCTGCTGCGGAAGCGGTCTGGCTCGCACCTTCGTTCAAGCTGCCCGCGACGGAACGCAGCAGCCGGTTGATGTTTCGCGCGGTGAACCACGCAAACATCACGCCCACCAGCAATCCACACAGGCTCACCGCCACCACCATGATCTGGCCGGATTTCTCCATCGACGTGGCAAGCTGGGCGTCGTGCAAGGTTTCCGATTTGATCTCAGCCACAATGTTCGTGAACTCGGAGATCATCTGCAGTTCCTCGTGGGCGATCTTCCGGGCGAGTTCCGCGGCGCGGGCGCGCTGGCCGGCTTTAATCGCCGCCAGGTATTCGTCGCCGTCCAGATCGAACTCGCGGTGTTCTTTGCTTAATCGCGCCACTTCTCCCAGCATTTTCTCAAACGCCTTCTTCTGCTCCGAACTGATCGCGTGCTGAATGGCCTGCCGAATCTCAGCCTCGGCCACCGCCAGTTCATCCTCCACCTCCTTGGCGAACCGGTCGAAATCGGCGACCAGCGCCGGATCTTTCGTCAGCGCAAATTTCTCCAGAAACAACGCCTGCTTCACGACTTTCGTTTCAGCGTCGGAAAGCGTGATCAGAATCGGCAACGCATCGTTGGCCGTGGCGTCCAGCTGGCGTCCAATCCGGTGAAATTCGAAATACACGAATCCGCCGAGCCCGAGCAGGATCAGCAGCAGCACGGCCGAATTCGAAAGGATGCGCACCTGAATGGAGCTCTGCCGCGTGACGCGAAATACCACGAACGCAATGCCGCTGAACAACGCCGCGGCCACCAAAGAGAAGATGATTTCCTTGGTGTGCGACCCGGCATGTGCGGCCGTTTCACCGGCTGCGTGTAAAGCCGCCGTGCCGTGGCCGGCCGCAGAACCAGCGTGGGCCGGTGCGTGCGCGCCCGAATCGCCATGTGCCTCGCCGTGCCCCGCACCGCTGGTGTAAGCCAGCAACCGCGGTTGCTCCGGATGTTTGCCCAGCCAGGCAACCTCTCCCGATTCCAGGTTGTACACGCCTCCCACCACGGTAAGCTTGCCGGCATGGACCAGTTCGCGGACTTCAGGACTGTTCTTGAAGAGGTCATCAATCGACGTCCAGACATTCGCCTTCACTGCTTCGCCGACCAGTTCCGCGCCGGCTGCGCCTGGTTTCGCACTGCGGACGTTTGCCACGGCCGGGACAATGTTATCCACCAGCGCCGGAATGCTGCCATGCACCTGCGCGCCTTCCACCACGGCTTTCACCGCGCCGCAGCTGCTATGACCAAGCACCACCAGGAGCGGCGTGTTCAGATGGCCCACGCCATATTCAATGGTTCCAATTTCGTCCGTGTCCGAGACGTTTCCCGCCACGCGCACCACGAACAGATCGCCGATGCCCTGATCGAAGAGCACCTCCACCGGCACCCGGGAATCGGAACAGGCGAGAATGGTGGCAAATGGCGTCTGACCTTTGGCGACGACGGCGCGGCGCTCAGGATCCTGATTGGGATGGGCAGGCTTGCCCGCGACATAACGTTCGTTGCCGGCGGCCAATCGCTTCAATCCGTCCTCAGCATTTGGGACCGGTTCGGTGGCCGGGGCTGCGCCGCTGCAAAGGGCAATGAGGAGGATGGATGCGAGAACGACAATGCGGGCTTTCATGCGAGTGGGGATTGGATCAGCGGATTGACAGCAGGCAACTGGACGGGAACTGCCCGCTTCTCACGCCACTGTTCGTTTGCTTTTGCATTTTTCCGGCAAGGGAAACTCAGGCCAACCCACGCGGATAACAGCATCCTGACGTGCGATTCACCAGACCGAAACCCTGCAACAACCGGACATCGGCGTCTGACACCCGGGCTTGAATCGGAAAAACCCGAATTCCGTTCAGGATTCCGGTGAACGGATCTTGGCCTTCCCGCATCAGGTTCCACGCCGGCCGGGCCCGGGTAAACCCGCCCAGGAAGTCAGGATATTTCCATTAAGCTCCGGCGCGATTCGTCCGTTGTTAATCCACGCCTGCCCGTCAACGAGCGGGCGAACAGTCCCGCCGCGATGCGGGAGAAAGTTCTGCGGTGAAAATTCTGGTTATTGATGACTGCTCGATGATGGTGCTCGCACTGAAGCGCACCCTCAAAACCGCGGGCTATGAAGTGCTCGCGACGACCTCCAGCCAGGAGGCGATCCAGCGGCTCGGCACCGAGCCCTTCGACCTGGTCATCACCGACGTCAACATGCCGGATCCGGATGGCATCGAGCTGTTGCGCTTCGCCTTGAAGGAAAATCTCGCGATGCCGTTCATCGTCATCAGCGGGAATGAATCGCCGCTCCGGATGTTTCGAGAGGCGCGCCTGCTTGGTGCCGTGTTCACACTGGCGAAGCCAATCAGTACCGAGGCGTTGATCGAATGTGTCGAAGCTGCGCTCGATCGGAAATACGGATCCAAGCTTCCAAGGAATTCGGCACGTCCCGATCCAAACGAGAAGGCTGAGTAGATCGGTTCAGCGATGCTTCCACGGATTCATCGGCCAACACCCGTTCCCTCCACCCCTGCCGGATTCGTCATCAACGGCGCATCGGCAGCTCGTTCCGCCAGGATTTTATGCAACGCAATCACCAGCCGTTCCGCATTGAATGGCTTGGTGAGGAACAGGCCAGCGCCCAAACCGGCGTCTTTCGCGACAGCCTCCTGTTCGGAAAGCCCGCTCATCGCGATCAAACGCAACTCGGTCGAATGACGCCGCAATGCCTTGATCAGCGTCCCGCCATCCATGATCGGCATCAACATGTCCGTCACCACCGCACTGATCGGCTCTTTCGACCGGCTGTAAACCAGCAGCGCCTCCGCTCCATCGGCAGCGGTGATCACGCGATAACCATTTTTCGCAAGCGCGTGTTGCGCCACCGTCCGGATCGATTCCTCGTCATCGACGATCAAGACGAGTTCGCCGCGTCCTTGCGGCAACGGATCATTCGACAGGTCCGCCTTCAGGTCGCCATTCTGAACCACCGCGGGGATATACACCTTGAATTGCGTGCCTTCGCCGACGCGGCTGTTGACCTGCAGGAATCCGCCGTGGCTTTTCACGATTCCCAAAACGGTGGAGAGTCCCAGGCCAGTGCCCTTCCCCAGTTCCTTGGTGGTGAAGAACGGGTCAAAGATCTTGTGCATGATCTCCGGTGGAATACCCGAGCCCGTGTCACTCACTTGCAGGACGACATAGGGTCCGGGCTTCACTTCGGAATTTGTCGCGGCGTAGGCGGCATCGACCAGCAGATTTTCCGCAGCGATGACCAGTTCTCCGCCGCGCGGCATGGCGTCGCGGGCATTCACGCAGAGGTTCAGCAGCACCTGATGAATCTGCGTGGGATCGGCAAAGATGGCCCAAAGATCTTCAGGGAAATGCTGGCTGAACGTCAGGTTCTTGGGAAAAGTTTCGCGAACAACCTTCGCCATTTCACCAAGCAATGTGCGTGGTTGCAGCGCGACACGTTTGCCTTCGACTCCACGACCGAACGTCAGCAACTGCCGCACGATGTCCGACGCCCGTCGAGCGCCGCGTTCCAGCATGGAGATGATTTCCTTGTCTTCCTCCTGCTTTGCCAGCGGCCGCAACAAATCGGCCGCCATCAGAATCGGCGAGAGGATGTTGTTCAGGTCATGGGCCACGCCGCTGGCAAGCGTTCCAATGCTTTCCATTCGTTGGACGCGCAGGAACTGCTCCTCCAGCCGTTTTTGCTCGGTCACGTCGGTGTTCACGACCAGGAACGAAGATGGACGGCCGTCCGAGTTATGAACGAGCGTCCAGCGGCTGAACACCACGCGCTTCATTCCCATCCGGCTGGTGTAACTGATCTCGCCGGACCAGTTGCCGTTCTCCAGCGTTTTATGGCAAATCCCGGCAAAGTGATCCGCATCGTCATGAAAGAGCAACGCCGCAGGATTCTGCTTTGCGAGCTGTTCTGCCGGGATGCCGTAAGCCCGCTCTGCGCTGCGGTTCGCGTAGCGGAGCTGCTGGTTCAGCCCCAGGACCAGGATTGCGTCCTGGGTCTGATCCAGCAACTCCGCCTGTTCACGCATCCGTTCCTGGGTGAGCTTACGTTCGGTGATGTCCTCCTTCACCGCGACGAAATGGGTGATGCTCCCGTTCGCATCGCGAATCGGAGATATCGATGCCGTCTCCCAATAGAGAGTCCCGTCCTTCTTGCGGTTGTGGAATTCGCCGTGCCAGTCCTTGCCCCGGGAGATGGTGCTCCAGAGTTTCTGATAGGCTTCCACCGGCGTGTCGCCTGATTTCAGAAACCGCGGATTCCTGCCGACCACTTCTTCAAACGTGTAACCCGTCAGCTCGATGAACTTCGGATTCACGTATTGGATGTCCCCTTTCTCGTCGGTGATCATGATGGCCGACGGGCTCTGCTTCACGGCGCTGGACAATTGGCGCAACTGCTGTTCAGCGCGGCGGTGTTCCTGCCGGACGCGGGCTTCGGCCAGTTCACGTTTCACCGCCGGAACAAGCCGGTGCAGGCTGTCCTTCATCAGGTAATCGTGCGCGCCGGCTTTCATGGCTGCGACCGCCGTTTCCTCGCCGATGGCACCGGAGATCAGAATGAACGGCAGATCGAGCCCGCGTCCGCGAACGAGCTTCACCGCGTCGAGCCCCGTGAATGATGGCAGGTTGTAATCGGAAAGGATGATGTCCCACCCCCCGCGCCGCAACGCCTCCTCCAACGCAGCCAGCGTCATGACGCGTTCCACCTCCGGTTCAAAGTCACCACGCCGCAGTTCCTTCACGACCAGGCGGGCATCGTGCTCGGAATCTTCCACCATGAGAACATTCAATGGCGTGCTCATAAACTTGACCCGCAACGGGGCCGCGGCCATGGCCGGATCGGGCCCGTGCTTCAGCGCTCGGGTGGCGGCTCGTTGAACAACAGCCAGTACCTGCCCAGATCCCGAACGGCTTCCACAAACTGGTCGAAATCGACCGGTTTGCGAATACAGCTGTTCGCACCCAGCCGATAGCTCCTAAGAAAATCCTCGTCTTCCTTGGAGGCAGTAAGAACCACGATGGGAAGCCTTTTCAGCCGCGGATTCGATCGAATCGCCCGCAGCAACTCGAGGCCGTCCATGCGGGGAAGTCTGAGATCCAGGATAATGAGCGCCGGCAGTTGTTCGCGACCTTCCAGCTGCGTCTGACAGGCTTGGGTCAGATATTCCAGCGCTTCGACACCGTCTTTCAAAACCACCAGCTCGTGATTGAAATTGTTCCTCTTCAATGCCCGCTGGGTGAGTTGCACGTCGTTGGGATTGTCTTCGACCAGAAGGATTCTTTTGTTCATACAACTCCATGGCGAAACCAGCCTGATGGTTCCGATCCGCGGCAGAGCATACACGCCAGTCAGGAAGAAGTGACAGTCTTTTCCTGCCAGGAAACATGTCGGATTTTCACGAGGTAGCCTGGGAACGGGACGGAGCGCGGAGCATCCTCTCGCGTGAACGGGGCCGGCCGGCAGCCCGGGCGAAGACCATTAATCCGGCCGCTTGGCGGCGGTTATTGGTCTGTTCGAAACGGCACCGCGGGCAGTCCCGCGCCATTGAACAATGTCGCCTGCGGATTCGATTGCCAGGCGTAGCGGACGTAGGCGGGATTCGGCACTTCGGGCGATGAAACGACGATCGTGTCACCTTCAATCTTCGCTTCCGCCCACGACCATTTGCGATCTTCGCCCGCAATTGAAAACTCGCCGAGTTTTTCCCCCTTCACCACTAATCCGCCGTCCGCGTGATCGAACGTGAGTTTCAGCCCGCCAGAAGTTTTCTCCACCTTCGCGAGTGTCGGTCCGGAAGCCACCACGTTCTGGCCGTAATATTTGCTCAACGCCTGCAGCGCCAGCCGTTCGCCCACTTCCTTTTTGTCTTTCGGATGAATGTCATTCGCATCGCCGACATCGATCGTGATGGCGAGTCCGGAGTTGGGAACTGTGCGCGCCACGAACGCCTGCGCCTCGCGCAACTCCGCCCACTCGTCATCCCCGGGCTGATCCTTGCGTGGTTGAAACGCTGCCAGGCTCACGATGTAAAACGGAAAGTCACCCTGCTGAAACGCGCTGCGCCAGCTCTGAATCATCGCGGGAAGCAGGCGGCGATACTGGTCGTCGCGCCCGACATTCGATTCGCCCTGGTACCAGATTGCGCCGCAAATCCCCAATGGCGCCACTGGTGCAATCATGCCGTTGTACAGCACTGCCGGCATGGTGGGCCAGTTTTCGAATCCGGCTGGCAACGGATGCGGCGGCTTCGCATCGAGACTGAGTTTTCCCTTCCAGTCATTCGCCAGGGGAATCTCCGTTTTGTCGCCCAGCACAAGTTTGAGTTCCTCCGCCGGGGAACGAAAACCGCCATCCGGCCGGGTTTTGAGAACGCGAATGGCGATCACGTTGGTACCGGGTTTGAGCACGTTGTTGTTGATGCCGTAGGCGCGCGGATTCTCCACCCAGGCGCTCGCACCAACCCAATGGCCGTTCACGTGGACGGTGTCCATTCGCTCGACGATGCCCAAATGGAGCCGCGCGCGGCCGGCCGGAATGGGATCGGGCAGCACCACGGTTTTGCGGAAATAACAAACCGCCGGCATCTCGGGCACACCCAGCTCGCGGAAGCCGTCCTTGAGTGAAACCGCCTTCCAATCGACATCGTTGACGTTGGCGCCGAGCCAGAATGCCTTCTGGCCTGGATCGTATTCTTCATGCCAGTGCGTGATGAAGTTTCCGTATTCCGGCGCGCCTTTCGCGTGGAGCCGCTGCACCTCTTTCAAACCGGCGTCGAATTCATTGAACGGACGCAATGCCTCCATACTGGCCCAGCTTTCTGCGGGCGTGCCACCCCAGCAATCCTTGATCAAACCAATTGGAACATTCGTCGCGCTTTGAATCTTGCGCGCATAGAAATATCCCACGGCCGAAACGCCGCCGTCTTCCGTCACGCTCTTCGGCGAGCAAACCCGCCACGCGCCTTCGACCAGCGACTTCGGCGCGTAGCCCGGCTGTTGCTTCACATTGAAAATGCGAATCGACGGATGGTCTGCCGCTTTGACTTCCGCTTCGCTGTTGCGCGCCTGCGACAGGGGCCATTCCATGTTCGATTGTCCACCGCAAAGCCAGACATCCCCGACGAGCACGTTTGTGAAGGACACCTTTTCCGGGCCCTCGATATTGAGCGAGTAAGGTCCACCCGCCGCGGGCGGCCGCAGCTTTACCTGCCATCGGCCATCGGCACCTGCCCTGGTCGAAGTTGCGCGTCCGTCGATCTCCACACGCACTTCAGTTCCCGGCGCACACCAGCCCCAAATCGTGTTCGTCTTGTCACGTTGCAGCATCATGTGATGGCCGAACATTGGGCTGACGAATGGCAGCGTTGAAACGGTGGCGGCGTGCGCCAGATTGGCTGACGCGACCACGCCGACAAGCAGACGAAGCATTTTAGAAATCATAGTTTGTTCCAGAAGATCGCGGCAGCGCCCAGCGACTTTTGCCGGGCGACGGCGATCCCTGAATGGACCACAGTTGCGCGCCACTTTCGAAAGGGATCAGGCAGAAATCAAGTCGTCGATTGAAACGACAAAGCGTTGAAGACTCCTCGCGTGGTTGTCCACGCGGCACATTGACTGATGAGCGCGTGGGGCGGTCAGCGGCGTCGGCACACTGGCGGGATAGCTGTTCCGGAACTCCCGGAGAATACCATTCGTTGCACGACGAACAGCCGCGATTGGAGGGCGCTGCGCGATTCGAACAGGATTCTCTCCAAGGCCCGCCCCAATCGAGAAAGGGAGAACATTCAACGCGCAACGTTCAAGACAGGGCTGGCTCGCTCAGCCGCTTGCACTGAAAGCGCGAACCTCCATTCGCTTCATTCGCCCTGCCGCCTGATCACGGCTGTTTCAACCGGAAGAACTGCTTTTCGCCAGCCGCATTGATCGTCACGGTTTTGCGCCGCGCGCCGAGCGTTGGAACCGCCGTCACATTCGTCCAGGTCGAACCAGCATCTCCCGACGTCTGCAGGACAAAGCCGTCGGGATAGTCCGGCCATTGCAGCGTCACGTTTGTGTCCGTCTGC
>CAMLLE010000096.1 GCA_946480555.1 uncultured Verrucomicrobia subdivision 3 bacterium | reverse complement strand
GACAGCGGACGATGTTCGATTCCACCTCAGCAAACGTGACCTTTTCGCGATCCACGTTGGCCACGATCTTTTGCACCTGCGTTACGTAGGCAAGCACTTCAACCTCGAATCGCTCGCGCAGAATTTTCTTGGCGATTGCACCGGCGGCCACGCGGCCGATGGTTTCACGCGCACTCGTCCGGCCGCCGCCCTGCCAGTTTCGAATTCCGTATTTCGCCGTGTAAGTGAAGTCCGCATGCGAAGGCCGAAACTTCGTTGCCATTTCGGAATACGCTTCCGAGCGCGCGTCTTCGTTCTTTACCCACATCGAAATCGGCGTGCCGAGCGTCTTGCCTTCAAACGTTCCCGAGAGAATTTGAACCGTGTCCGATTCCTTGCGAGGTGTAACGATCTTGGATTGGCCCGGACGGCGGCGATCCAGGTCCGGTTGGATATCGGCTTCGGTCAATTCCAGCCGCGGCGGACAGCCGTCCACCACCACGCCCACGCCGCCGCCGTGAGATTCGCCCCACGTCGTGATGCGGAACAATTGACCGAAAGAATTTGCCATGCCGGGGAGTATGAGAAAATCGCCAGTGAGGTCAAACTTCGAAGCGTCAACGACCAGGAAGCGCACACGCAGACGCCGCCTTCATGCGAACTGGCGCAACATTGATTCAACGCAAAGGCGCCAAGGTACAAAGACGCAGAGGAACTTCGAAGGACATCCTGGATCTGAGCTTCACCTGCTGGAATGGTCATTCATACGAGCTTTGGATTTAAACAGAACTTGAAACTCTTCGCGCCAGTGCACCTTTGCGCCTTCGTTAATTGACCTGATCAAGCGCTCTCCCGCCCAGAATCGTCCATGTCTTCCGATTGAGGCCAGCCATTTACAGTTTGCCACTCATTGACTGCGTTCCTAGCCTCTCGACTCCGCGCCAACGCGCCCGGAAACATATTTATGGCAAAGCTATTCCTCGGTCTCGATTCCAGCACGCAAAGTCTCAGCGCCGTCGTCATCGATCTCGACACCCGCAAGGTCGTTTACGAAAAGTCGCTGAACTTCGACAAAGAACTGCCTCACTACAAAACCCGAAACGGCGTGCTGCCGCATCGTGATCCACTTGTGAAACACAGCTCGCCGCTGATGTGGGCGGAGGCGCTCGATTTGATTTTCGCCGCGATGCAGAAGGACCATGTGGCGCTGGGCGAATTGCTGGCCATCAGCGGCAGCGGACAGCAACACGGGTCCATTTATCTGAACGATCGCGCAGCGTCCGCGCTGACAAATCTGCCCAAGGCCAAAAGCATCGTCAGCGGATTGCGCGGCGTCTTCTCACGCAAGACTGCGCCGATCTGGATGGATTCCTCCACGGCGGAAGACTGCGCTGAGATTCGCGCCAAGCTGGGCGGCGTGAAAGCCACGGCGCAGAAAACTGGTTCGGATGCGTTCGAACGGTTCACCGGCCCGCAGATTCGCAAGTTCTTCAAGACCGATGGCGACGCTTACAAAAGCACGGCGCACATCGCCCTGGTGAGTTCGTTCATGGCGTCATTGCTGGCGGGGAAAATCGCGCCGATTGATCACGGCGATGGCGCGGGAATGAACCTGATGGATATCCAATCGAAAGACTGGCACGCGGATGCGTTGAAAGCGACGGCGCCCGGATTGCAGAAGAAGCTGCCACCGCTCGCGCCTTCCTCCCAACTCATCGGCCCGGTCAGTTCGTACTTCGTCAAAAAGTATGGCGTGAACCCAGCTGCTCAGATTCAGGTTTGGTCCGGTGATAATCCTTGCAGCGTGATCGGACTTGGTCTCGTGAAAGAAGGCCAGGTCGCCATCAGCCTGGGAACGAGCGACACTTACTTCGGCTCGATGAAGCGTTGCCGGACCGATGCGAATGGCGAGGGCCATGTGTTCGGTTCGCCCAACGGCGATTACATGACGCTGATCTGTTTCAAGAACGGATCATTGGCGCGCGAGAAGGTTCGCGAGCTGTTCGGCGTGAGAACCTGGGATGCGTTTGGGAAGGCTCTGGCGAAAACGCCCGTAGGAAACAACGGCGCAATTCTGCTGCCGTGGTTCGACGCGGAGATCGTTCCCCGTGTCAATCAACCCGGGTTGCACCGGTTCGATCTCGATGAGAAGGACGCCGCCGCGCATTGCCGCGCCATCGCCGAAGCGCAGATGATGTCGATGCGGCTGCATTCGCAATGGATGAAGGTGAAGCCGGAATGCATTTACGCCACCGGCGGTGCGTCCGGCAACCTGCCACTCCTGCAAGTGATGGCCGACGTGATGAACTGCCCCGTGTTGCGCATCGAAGTTTCGAAAAGCGCCGCGCTCGGAGCGGCTTTGCGCGCGGCCCATGGCTGGCTGTTGAGCGAGGGCGAAAAACCGAAGTGGACGGAAGTCGTTGCCGGATTCGCGAAGCCGATTCCCAACAGCCAGATCAAGCCTCGTGCAAAAGCGGTGAAAGTTTACGACAAGCTGATCGTGAAATACGTCGAGTGCGAACGCCAGGCGCTCAGGCGAATTGGTTGTTGCTGAAAAGCGCCGGTTGATGTCGGGCAGGCTGGAATTCTGCCCCGTTGAGCCGGAGCGAACAAAAACTGCGGCGACAAAGCGCGGCGTGACGGATTCACGGGTCACGTCTTAACGCGGATCGCTTCGTCGCCGCAAATTATTCACGCCTTGCGTTTGAAGATTTCGCTCGGGTCCGCCAGGTTCAGCACCGAAAGGTCCAGACCTGCTCCCGGGTCGCGCAGTTGGGCCGACTTCAGCTGATCCGCCATCGTTTCCGCTGCCGGCATGGCGAAGTATTTCACGGCGCCGACGCTCAGGTCTGCGCGGAAAATCACCACCAGCAGGCATTGTTCATCGATGCACAGCGCGAACATGCTGAAGTTTTCGCCCTGTTGATAAACGCTGTTGAAGTTCGTTTCGCGAACAAGATTCGCGATCGTCTGATTCGCCATGTAAGCGCCGGAAGCCAGCGCCGCAATGGTGGTCAGATCGAACTGCCGGGCGTCGCCCTGGTGCGTGATGAGGAATCCGCCCTTGTCGATGACCATTGCCGTGGTTGCCTCCGTCTGCTTGAGCAACTCGCGCAAGGCGTCGTCGAGAACCTGGATGTCCTCCTCGATGAGTTGGGGCAAGGTAGCCATGTCATGCGTACTGCGGACTTCCCTGATTGATGAACTTGTTCAGCAGCATGCGCGTGATCATGTTCAACGATTCAAACACGCCTTCGCATTTGTGCGCGGTGGAAGTGAACGACGGCACCTGCACGTCGCGGTTGTTCAGCAGGAATTCCATGTATTCCACGGGCGCCACGTTCGGCAGATCGCGCTTGTTGTATTGGAGCACGTAAGGAATTTCGGCCAGGTTCAGCTTCAGCGAACGCAGGTTCTCCTCCAGGTTTTGGAAGCTTTCCACGTTCTCAGCCATCTTCTCGTATTGCGAATCTGCCACGAACACGATGCCGTCCACGCCGCGCAGCACGAGCTGGCGGGTGGTGTTGTAAATCACCTGGCCGGGCACGGTGTAGAGCTGGAACTTGGTTTTGAAGCCTTTGATCGACATTGCTTCGATCGGCAGAAAGTCGAAGAACAACGTGCGGTCCGAACTGGTCGCCAGCGATACCAGCTTGCCCTTGTTGCCGGCGGCGGTCTGCACGTGATCGTGAACCTGCACGAGATTCGTCGTCTTGCCGCCCATCGCTGGGCCGTAATAGACAATCTTTACCTGCAGTTCTTTGGTTGCCTGGTTGATGATGGCCATAGTGTCTTACTGTTGCTTTTTGCGGTCGAGCTGGGCGGCCAGCTGGGCGAGTTGAGCGGTGGGCAGCCCCTGGCCGGCGCGGCCATAGGCGGCGAAGAAAATCGCGTTCACGCGGAAAATTTTCCACGGAACATTTCCGACGGTGAAATTCAGGTTGTTCAATTCGCCCATGCGCAATTCCTTCGTGCATTGGCTGACTTTCCCGAAAATTTGCGGCAGGAATCCGGCGAGCGTGTCGCCATTCACATCCGCCGGAAGCTTGGCCGAAACCTTCAAACCGTCCGGCAGCGCGACGATTGCGCCAACGACGCCGTCCAGCTTGGCAGCGGCGGCAACAACTTCGTTTGGAGTCGCATGGCGCGAAGCGAAGGTTGTCTCAGCAGCTCTGCGTTTGAACTCGGTCTCATCGATGCGCGCGCCGTCGGTACCTTCGTTCCAAACGTAGTAATTCGTATCGGCAGATGGAGCGGGTGCGGCTGGCGGCTGAAGCGCCGGGGCTGCAACTGTGGCGGCCGAACCGTCATGATCTGCCTGGGGAAATCCGAAGAACAGATTCGGAATTTTTTCGTCCACCGCAACCTTGTGCCGCGGCTTCGCCAGTTCGCGTTTGGCTTCCAGAAAAATGGGCGTGAGGACTTTCAGCGGAAGTTCAACCACCGTGGCGTCATTCGCTGAAGGCTGCAGAATGATGGCTGGACGAATCCAACCGCGAATTGTCTTCCACGGGAACGCCACTTTGCCGCGGCGCATCGATTCCTCCATCGTATCGAGCGGTATCGCGATCTGCGCGCCTTGGAGATGTTGCTGGGCCATTTCCTGACGGACGGCTTCCGCCCAGGTTTCGCTCAACGGAAGCAGCGGCAGCAGCACGGAAGGCACTTCGCGGGGCGGCTGCGGTGCAGGCACTGACGCAGCAGCAGGAGCGGCTGCGACGGCGGGAGATTTAATAGCCGGCGCTGGAACTGGTTTCGAAGCGGGAAGACCAATGGAACTCCCGAGCGAACGCAATGCAGACGAAACCGGAATCGGCGCTGCGTTCAAATCCGTTTCCGGCTGGATCTCCGGAGCCGGAGCCGCCGAACTCTCGATCGGAGCGGGGGCGATCGGAACAGCCGGGGCCAATGGCGAAATTGGCGTCGGTGCATGCGCGACATGTGCGTGCGGCTTTGGAGCTGGTTGCGACGGCGGCTGGATCGGAACCACTGGAGGCGTTCTCAGTCCTGCGGGCGCCGGCGTAACCGGTGCGACCCGGGCCGGCATCGGAGCGGGCGCAGGGGTCACGGCGCGTGCCGGGGCGGAAAGCGGTTTTACAGGAGCAACGGGCTGAGCGGCTGGCGGCGTGGGCAATGCCGGTTTACGGGTGAATTGTGTAAACCCAGTGGAGGCCGTCGCCGGAGCTGCGGGCGCACTGGGTGGGGCAGGTGGAACTACCGGAGCTGCTGGTGTCGTCGCGCGCGGCGCGAAGGTCGTATCCGACTTGGGTTTCGCGGGCAGAATCAATCCATTTCCCTGGTCGCCAAACGGGCTGACGATTTCGGGGGGAACTTCGATCTGACGTTGATCCGTGCGACGGGTGAGCATTGCGGGATCAATCCGGCTGAGAATTTCTCCCAGCGGCAGACAAACAGGGGTGCCATCGAGTTCGGGACTTGGAACGAAAAGTTCCGGAGCGGCTGCTCGCAATTCACCGAACGGAACGCGCACAGCTCCTGAGGCGAGTTGCGGCAACACGCGATCCAGCGCCACGGGCAGCGCCACATCGCCAAGATTCGTTGGTCGAACGCGCGCTTTGAGTTCGGCCGGCAAGCCGCCGAGAATGCTGATGATGGGAATCAGGATGCTGTTCCCATTTGTCGGTGCGGGCGCGGCGGGTTTTCGGGAAACAGCGGAAGCCGCGGCTGGGGTGACGGGCCGGGCGGCGCGATTCTGAAATGGATTCGGCGCAGGCGCCGCATGACTCTGCGCGCTGGGGGTGGGCGCTGCGGCGTGAGAGTCTTTGTCACCGTTGTCGCGGTTGCCAAACAGGTTCTTGAAAAAACCAAGCATATTAAATTTTCAGCGCTCTGCGTTGCTGAGGTTTGCCATCATTGGGCCGAGAGCACGTGGGCAAGAACTGTGCCGGGACTTTTAAGCTGCGGCGCGCAAGCGCGGTTCAAGCGAGGATGGCGGATTGAGGATGGAGGATTGAACAAACTTGAGAACCTGCGGCACGGTTGATGGAGTTTGGGGTTCGATTCGCTTGAAGTTGCCCGTAACGGCAGCTTCCTTCCAATTCATCCGGCTCCATCCTCAATCTTCGATCCTCAATCCTCGCTTTCTTAAAAGCTGTCTCATCACTGGACTTCATTGTCCACGCGAACGCCCGGTTTTCGCACGAATGCCGCAATCACCTGCTGGCGCGTTGAGCAGAACGGTGAGAAATTTCGGTAACGTTCGCCGCAAATTGTCCGATGGAAGGTGCTGCGGAATACCGTTTGCTTGAGTTGAGCCAACGGAACCCAGTCGATTGAGTCAGGGTCCGAATCTCTATGGTGTCGCATCACAAAGTTCTGCTGCTCGATGACGATCCGGAGTTGCTGGAATTGTACAAGGACATGCTCGGCCAATTGCCGAGCCGGCCTGAAGTGCATACGGCCGCCTCCGGACCGCGTGCGTTGGCGTTGCTCGACGCGGAGCCGTTCCGGCTGCTGATCTGCGATCTCAAGATGCCGAAAATGGACGGGCTCCAGGTGCTCGCCATCGTTCGCAGGCGCTTCCCGGAACTGCGCACGGTGGTGATGACTGCGGTTCAGGACGAGGAATTCCGTTCCCGTGCTTATGCGCTGGGCGTGGACTTGTTCTGGCTCAAACCGGACACGCACCAGAACATGCAGATGTTCCTTGAATGCCTGGAATCCTTGCTCGGCCGCGACAACGAAGGCGGCTTCCGTGGCGTTCAAAGCAAGAGCCTGATGGACATCATTCAGATGGAATGCTTGTCACAGAGTTCATCCGTGATGCGCATCACGCGCGGATCGCTGGTTGGGAAGATCTGGATTCTGGGTGGCGAATTGATTGACGCCGAAGCGGAAGGCGCGCGAGGCGAAGCTGCGTTCAGGAGAATCTTGGAATGGAAATCTGGCACGTTCGAAAACCTGCCGGCGGAGCCAGATCGCGAGCGCACGATTCATAAATCCGTGAACGGTCTGCTGCTGGAGCTCGCGCAAGCGATGGATGAAATCGCCAATGCCGACGCTGCCACGCTGGAAGACAATGAACATCGGAAAACGGTGTGGCGCCTGTCCACGTTGACGCGCGAAGGCGCGGAGTGGGTGGTGACCGTTCCCGAAAACGGAAAGCCGGAAGGGTGGGGGACGCAATCGGCGGAGGAGTACGGCAAATGGGTGAACCAGATGCTGCAAATCTGCCGCAACCTTTCTGAACGGATCGAAGCCGGTCCGCTCGCCCACATTCAGACCCGCAGCCTCGACCGGCGCATGGTGCTGATGCCGTGGACGGACAAAAGTTTTCTTGTTTCCTGGCCGGCGGACGCTGAGTCCTCGACGTTGCTGGAGCACACCAAAAAGCTGACTGCATCATGGGATTCCTGAACCTCTTTTCCCGATCCGCTGGCGCAGTTCAGAAACTGCCGTCCGGCAGCTTCACCGTTGATCGCAACGGACGGATCGTCACTTCTACGGTCGCGTCATCGTATCCGGTGGAACTGTTGGAGCAGATTGCCAACGAAGTCCTGGAGCTTTTCAAACAGGCCCGCGCCGCCCAGGTGCCGCTGACCGAGTTCAACCTTCATTTTGCCAGCCTGCAGATCACAGCCCGTGAGATGCGCGGCGGCGCCATGGTGTTTCTTTCCCCAAAGACCAGTTCTGCAAATTGACCGTTATGAGCACATCCAAAAAACTCGAACAACTGATCACCCAGATGGAGAACTACCTGGAGTGCTGGAAACAGTTCAACGGGTTCGTGAACCTCGCCCGGAACAAAAAGTTTGGCGCGGAAGACGAAAACCAATTCCTGGAAGTGAAGAGCGTGCTCGTGCAGGAACTGGAACTGATCCTGGCCTCAATCGAAGTCGCTTCTCCAACGAAAGAAGAAGTCCACACTCTGATCGGCAACTCGCCTTCGCTGCGTTACCTCAGCGAAATGAATGAAGGCGCGCTGCGGAATGTTGAGAACCAGTGGCACAAGATTTACATCGGCTGGCATTCCATCCTCGGCCAGTTGAAGGTCCGCCAGGCGCAGGAAGATTCCAAGGGCGCGTTCTCGTCGTTCCTCGGGAAAAAGAAGTAAACGGCCACCGGGAATTGAAAAGGCAGCGGAACAGGATTCCGCTGCCTTTGTGCTTTAGCCGTAGGGTCAATTGCCTCGCAATTCCAGATATCCGGCCTGGTTCGTTCCCAGGAACCAGCCGCCGATCCGCGTGTCGCCGTTCACCTGGATCACTGCACCCTTGGTCTTCACCGCTGCTTTGCCAAGGCCCGGATGCTTGAAGCTGCCGGAGACGAGGCCTGATGCGGGAGTGATCGTGAGAGAGATGGCGTTGCTATTGCTCAGGATCGTAATCTTGTTCTTCGCCACGGCGACCTGGTTGCTGATCGTTCCGGGAAGGTTCCCGCCATCGATCAGCAAACTGCCGTTGCTCCAGCCGAGGATGTCGGCTCGCACTGGCGGAGCCGTGTAGCGCGCGCCAAACAGTTCCACTTCGCGATTGAATCCATTCCGATATAATTTCTCCTTCGCGTCCTTAGCCGCCGGTCGGATCCAGCGCAGGTTCTCGGACAGAAGGGCGAACGGCGCATTGGAATTCACCGTTGCCCAGCCGATCAATATTCCGCGTCCGCCTTGCAGCGAAACATAGATGGGCCAGTTTCCTTGACGCGAAATCCCGCTGGATTGTGAAACGGTGGAGCCGTCCGCCAGCGAACCCGCCAGTGCGAGCGCGCCTTT
>CAMLLE010000095.1 GCA_946480555.1 uncultured Verrucomicrobia subdivision 3 bacterium | reverse complement strand
CGCCATACGTCCCATGCAACGCCAGAAACACCACATCGGTTTTCGGCGGCAGCACAAACGTTCCATCTTTTGGATCGACTTCCGAAACAGTGTGTCCCAGCGACCGCAACGCCTTCGCCACGCCCGCGCCGCTCCGCAGCGAGACTTCGCGTTCCGCACTCGGCCCGCCTAATAGAACCGCGATGTTCAATTTGTTTGCCACAGAGCCGAAGTTCCAAGTTCCAAGTTCCAAATCGTAAATCGTAATTCGTAAATCTTAAATCCATCCAGGCTTCCGCATTCCGCATTCCGCATTCCGCAATCAATCCTCTCCCACAATCTCGACTTCGGTATGCAGCTCAATCCCCCGCTCCGCCTTCGCCTGTTGCTTCAATTTCTCAATCAGCGCCAGAACATCCTTCGCCGTCGCCGTGCCGTCGTTGATCAGGAAGTTCCCGTGCTCCAGCGACACCTTCGCACCACCGACGCGTGTTCCCTTCAATCCCAGTTCATCGATCAACCTGCCGGCGGGAATCGTGGCCGGATTCTTGAACATGCATCCCGCGCTCGGCGCCGCCGGCTGCGAACTCCAGCGCTTGCGATTGTATGCGTCCATTCGCTTCGCAATCTCCTCCGGCGCGTCCGGCATGCCTTTCAGCATCGCCGACATCGCGATGCTGGTCTTGAGCACGTCACAGCTCCGATATGCCACGCCCATTTCCGGCGGCGTCATTTCGCGGATCGTGCCGTCGTAGTTCATCAATCGAACCGATTCGACGAACTGAAACGTTTCGCCCGCCATCGCACCCGCGTTCATCCGCAACGCGCCGCCAATGCTGCCTGGAATCCCTTCCAGAAATTCCAATCCAGCCACGCCCGCGCGCTTTGCGATCACCGCCACATTCTTCAATCTTGCGCCCGCGCCGCAGCGCAAACGTTCACCCAGCACTTCAATCTGGCTGAAGTTCTGGTTCGCCAGGCTGATCACCACGCCGCGAAATCCGTCATCGCGAACGATCAGATTCGAACCGCGGCCCAGCACGAAGAACTTCAATCCAGTTTCCCGGCAAAACTTCAACGTGATCGCCAGATCGGATTCCAACGCCGGTTCGACAAACAAATCCGCCGGACCGCCCACCCGCAGCGTCGTGCGCCTGGCCAGCGGTTCGTTCACGCGAATCGCCGTCCCGCCTGTGACGCGGCTCGCGAGTTCTTTTGCATGTTCCTGAACCATTTTCAAAGCGCCGTAGGAGACGACGTAAGGAGTCTCAAACTTCCGCGGAACGTTGAGCGTTGAATGTTCATTGTTGAATGTTCAATGCGCTGTTCGCGGGGAATCTGCCGCCCTTTCAGGGCCCAAACTTCGACTATCACTGTCCACGGGTTCCGCTCCGCTCCACCCTGGCTACCAGCTGCCGCTCCTTCGGAGCTGAAAACATTCGCGGCGCGAAGAACCGCCTGAACTTCCTGCACGCGAACTCCCCGCCCGCCATCCCGCTGATGCCGATGCTCGTGCCCGTGCTCATGCCCGCACGAGCAGCAGCCGCACGACGCGTTCTCCGCCGCAATCCGCTCCTTCTCGCGCCGGATCTCCGCCAGCATTGTTTCCGCGATGTTCGCCGCCGCTTTCGGCTCGTGCCAGCGCGCGAGTGCGGTTTGCATCTTCTCGCGCGCGCCTGCGTCCAAGACCAGTTCCTTCACCGCTGCCACCAGCTTCTCCGCAGTCGCGCTGTTCTGTTCCATCAACTTCGCTGCGCCGGTTTTCTCAAACGCCTGCGCGTTGTGATACTGATGATCATCCACCGCCGCGGGAAACGGCACGAGCACGCACGGCGTTTGCACGGCCGCGATCTCCGCCAGCGACGACGCGCCTGCGCGGCTGATCGCCACATTCGCCGCGCCAAGCGCGAGATGCATGTCGGCAAAAAACGGATGCACGACCGCTTTCAACCGGCTTTTCGCGCATGCCTGCTGAACTTTTTCCAGATCGTTCGGACCGGTGAGCAGGAACAGCTGCAAGTCCGGAATCGCCTGCTCCAGCAAAGGCAACGCATCGGTCACCAGCTGGTTCAATCCGCTCGCGCCCTGGCTGCCGCCGGTCACGAACAAAACGGGTTTTGCGGGATCAAGCCCCAGTGCGCGGCGGCATTCCGCGGGATCGCGCGGTTGAAATTGCGGGCGCACCGGCGTGCCGGTGATGACCACGCGCTTCGCATGCAGCCGCGGCGGCGTTTCAGAAAATCCAACGAACGCCTGGTGAATGAAGCGCGAAAGCCAGCGGTTGGCGCGGCCCGGTATCGTGTTCGATTCGTGCAGGAAAACCCGCGCGCTGTCGCGTCGCGCTGCGAGGATCGGCGGTGCGCTGGTGAATCCGCCCATGGCCAGTGCGCCATCCGGACGCGCTGAACGAAACAGCTTTCGCGCGGTGAAATACGATTTCAGAAATCCGCGCAGGAAGGCCAGCCGATTGCCCTGGGTGAGTCCAACCGCGGGCAGCGTCGCAATTTCAAAACCGCGCGCCAGCTTCACCGCCTGTTGATCCACTTCCTTGGGCGACACCAGCAACGTCACGGCACAACCGCGCAGCGCAAGCTGTTCGGCCACGGCAATTCCAGGAAAGAGGTGGCCGCCCGTTCCGCCGCAGGCGATCGCTATTCGCAGCGGTTTTGGGCTCTTCTCGGGAGCGGCGCTCATGCGGGTTGCACCTCCCGAACTTCAATCGGGCGTT
The DNA here is from genome assembly GCA_946480555.1 of uncultured Verrucomicrobia subdivision 3 bacterium. The sequence goes on along the minus strand of CAMLLE010000095.1, from coordinate 6,095 downwards.
CCATCAAAGGTTCAATCACCCGCGCGCGGCGCGCCACGCTCAGCAGCAATCCCACGCAGGCCAGCATCGCCAGCAGATTGGATCCGCCATAACTGATGAACGGAAGCGGCAGTCCCTTGTTCGGCAGCGCGCTGGTGACGACGCCAATGTTGATCGCCGCCTGCAGGCCGATTAACAGCGTGATCCCAACCGCGAGCAAAAGCCCGAACGTGTCGCGCGCGCGATACGCGATGTAGAGTCCACAAACCACGATGATCAAAAACGCCAGCACGACGAGCAGCGTCGCGATCAATCCCAGTTCTTCACCAATGATCGACAGGATGAAATCCGTGTGATGCTCCGGAACGAAGCCGCGTTTCTGCCGCCCGTTGCCCAGTCCCAATCCCATCCAGCCGCCGGCGCCCAGCGCGAGCATCGCCTGGTAAGCCTGGTAGCCGACGCCTTCCTTGTTTTCCTCAAGGTAAAGCCAGCTGAAGATGCGCTTCATGCGCATCGGATCGTGAATGATCGAATAGGTGATGCCTGCGATTCCAGCAATGACGGGCGGAATGAAATAGCTCCAGCGCACGCCGGCGACGAGCAGCATTCCAGCCGTCACCGCCGCGAGGAGAATCGTCGTGCCGCGATCCGGTTCAACGAAGATCAGCGCGAGAACGGGAAGGATGATCAACGCCGGAAACAGAATGCCGCGTTTGAAGGTTCCCATCTGGCGCTGGAAATGTTCGCCATACCACGCGAGGGCGATGATCAACGCGATCTTCCCAATTTCAGAGACCTGGAGATTCAACGGCCCCACTGCCAGCCAGCGGCGGGCGCCGTTGATTCGCTGGCCCACGCCCAGCACTGCCGCGAGCAGCACGAGCGCGAGCCCCAGGACCACCCACCAGTATTTCTTCAGAAGCCGGTAATCAACAGCGGCCGCGAGCACGCAGGCGGCAATTCCGGCCACGCACCAGATGCTTTGGCGGACGAGGTAATCCGCCCCCACCTGCGTCATGCTGGAGCTGTAGAGCATCACCATCCCCAACGCCAGCAGAGCGGCGACGCAAAAAACAAGCGTTGTGACGGCAACTTTCATTTTCGGTCAGCACCAGCGCGCCCACGCCCTTACAGCTGCCCGGGAGGGGTCAGCGTGCCAGGTGCAGCCGGGGCAGACTCGTTCGTGAACGGCGCCGGCGATGGAGAAGGAACCGGAGCTTCCAGTCCCGGCGGAGGCGTGGGCAGCGGCGTCACACCGTTCGCCGATGCGCGCGCGGGAATCTTCAGCTTCTGGCCGACGTTGATTCGATCCGTTCTCAGATTATTCGCGTTGCGAATGGCGCGGACACTGACGCCGTTGCGCCTGGCGATTCCCGTGAGCGTGTCGCCAGCCTTCACCGTGTAGGTGCGGCCTTCCGTGGCGGCGGGTTCAGGCGAGAATTGCGGCGCAACCCCTGTGCTGCTGCCTACGCTCGGAGCTGGGATTACAATCTTCTGACCGATCTTCAACCGCGTCGGCTGCACGTTCGGATTCGCATCTTGCAGCGCGCGCACAGAGACGCCCGGATATTTTTTCGCGATGCCGGAGAAGGTGTCGCCCTTCACAACGGTGTATTCCTGCGTGGCCGGTTGGAACGTTTGAACCGGTTCCGGCGTGTAAGTCGGCGTCGGTTGTGGTTGAACCGGCGGCTGAGCCGCGAACGGATCGATCGGGGGAACATTGCTGGGCTGGGCAAGCAACGGATCGGGCGCGTTCGTCGGCAACAGCGCGGTGTCCACATTTGTGCCGGGCTCCAGCGGCGGGAAATCGGAGAAAGTATTGGTCGGTTCCGGCGGCAGCGGTTCGGGGTCAGGCTTGCGGCAGCCGTTGGTGAGCAGGAGCGTGAGCAGGCCGGCGATGTTCACCGACAGCACGCAGAACACCGCGAGGCGCACGCGGCTTCGGCTGGTATTTTTTGGCTCCGGCGTGGAGCTGGCAAACGGACTCGAGTTATTCATTTGTTTTCACGGCGCTCGCGGCGCCTTCTTTTGAGGAATGGATATGCGTTGTTTCGCTCCGAAGTCTTCCCTCAAAAACTTCAGCGCGAAAAATTCTGTTCTTTCGGCAGCCATCAGCCCCACGGTTCAAGGATCGAACAATCTGCCGCTCATATTGGGGTTCGCCAACTGCTTACCCCAACTAATTGATTTCACCCGGCTGCAAATCCGCTCGCCTCGGGGTTGACGGTCTTGAAACAGGTCAAAGCTGGAACAAGCGGGTGAAAGCAAAACTACATCGCTGGGCACCGCATTTTCTGCCGCTTCTGGCTCTGCTTCTAACAACGAACCCCCTGCGGTGCAAGGAGTAAAAGGAACGCATTCAACCCGGCCCGCCTGGGGCGCGGAAATCGATCGTTCGAACACTGTTTTCCAGCTCAAATTCACTGCCGTCTAAAGTTCTCAGTTTTCAGTTTTCAGTTCTCAGTCGTCTCCAATTCCGCACTCCGCAATCATCGAATTTTCAGCGTGCTCAGCGCCACCACTGCAAAGAGCACGCACAAAATGTAAAACCGCATCACCACCTGCGATTCATACCAGCCCTTCTTCTCGAAATGATGGTGGATCGGCGCCATCAAAAACACGCGCCTTCCAGTGCCGTATTTCTTGCGCGTGTAACGAAACCATTGCCGCTGCACGATCACCGACGCCGCTTCCATCACAAACACGCCACCCGCAATCACCAGCAGAAACGGTTGATGCACCAGCACCGCCATCAATCCGAGCGCGCCACCCAGGGCCAGCGATCCAGTGTCGCCCATGAACACCCGCGCCGGATGACAGTTAAACCATAGAAAACCCAGCCCCGCGCCGATCATCGCTGCGCAAAACACCGTCAACTCGCCCGCGCCCGACACGTAGGGCACTTGCAGATATTCCGCCGCGCGGAAGTTGCCCGCGATGTAGGTCACGATCAGGAACACAAACGACACGATCAGCGTGCAACCGATCGCCAGGCCATCGAGGCCGTCCGTCAGGTTCACCGCGTTCGAACTGCCGACGATCGCCAGCGTCGTCAGCAGCAACCCGGCGACCGCGCCGATCTGGATCGGGTATTTGTAAAACGGCACCATCATCACGCTCACGAGATTGTTCGGAAGGACGTCTTTGCTTTCCGGAAACTTCAACCAGCTCTGCGCCGGCAGTTGCCACAGGTAAACCGCGACGAACCCGCCAAGAATCACCTGCACCCAAAGCTTCACCTGCGGCTTGGTGCCGTGCCCCGTTTGCTGCGTGATCTTTGCGTAATCGTCGTAAAACCCTAGTCCCGCCAGCACCAGCACTGCGAGCAGCGTCAATTCCACCAACGGATTCCACGCCGTCCACAACAACGTCGTCGCCGCAAGCACGGCCACAATCAGAATGCCGCCCATGGTCGGCGTGCCCTTCTTGCTGATGATGCGCGTGTCGAATTCGCCGTGCTGATCCGCGATGTCCTTGTATTCCTGGCCGAACTTGAGCCGTTGCAGCCAGCGAATCACCTTCGGCCCCAGCCACCAGCTCAATGCCAGCGCCGTCACCGCCGCGCCCGCCGCGCGCACAGTGATGTACTTGAACAGGCGCAGCGCCGAGAAGGTTTCTTCCCAGCCCGTGCCTGCCGACCACTCCATCAACTTCTGACTCAGGAAATACAGCATCGAAATATCTGGGAGCGCGCCCGTCCCGATGGGGAGCGCAGGCGTCCCGCATGCAGATTTCGGCGTCCCGCCGAAATCACGGGAGCGCTAAACTTGTCCGACGCACAGTCTTTCTCCATACGCCAGGCCGGCCGGCGGGACGCCGGCTGAAGCAGCCGGGACGGCTGCGCTCCCAATTCTCTGAAATGCGTGGGTGCCGCACTCACATCAATTCTTTCGCCCTTCGCCGCGCAGCAATTCCGAAATGCGCTCCAGGCGCGATGACCGCGACGCCTTCAACAACAATACGTCGCCCGGTTTCAGAAACTGCTTCACCGCGACCGCAGCGGGCTCCACATCCTGGAATTCCAGCACGCGCATCAACCCCGCTTCGCGCGCCGCCCGCGCCATCACTGAAGCCATGCGCCCGACGACAAACAACTGTTCCACGCCCAGCTCCGCCGCGCGACGGCCCACTTCCAGATGCGCGGATTCTGTGTGCTGCCCCAGTTCAGCCATATCGCCCAGCACCGCCACGCGTCGTCCGCGGAAAGGCAGGTCGCGCAACGTTTCCAACGCAGCGAGGACGGAATCCGTGTTGGCGTTGTAAGCATCATCCAGCACGCGGACGCCGTTCAGCTCCCAAACTTGCAGGCGCATCTTCGGCGGCTCGCACGCGGCCAGCCCGCGCTGGATTTCCTCGCGGCTCAAGCCAAGTTCCGCGCCGAGCGCAATCGCGAACATCGCGTTTGTCACTTGATGCCGTCCGAGCAATTGAATGCGGTATTCGCCCGCGAATTCCTCGCGCGAAGTCTGGACGCGGAAGCTGGTTCCAGCCTTGTCCAAACGCAGCCCGGCCGCGCGCCATTCATTGGCTTCGTTCAACCCGATTCGGACAACCTTCGCATTCGTGCGCTTCAGAATCTGCGGCGTCCATTCGTTGTCGCCATTGATGAACAACGTTCCATTCACGGGCAGAAGTTCCGCCAGCGCACCTTCCTCTTTGGCCACGCCCGCGAGGTCGCCAAAGAATTCCAGATGCTCGCGCGCGATGTTTGTGATCACGCCGAACTTGGGCTGCACCCAGCGGACCAGTTGTTCCAGTTCACCCGGATGATTCGTGCCGACTTCGAAAACCGCGGCCTGATGCGAGCTTTCCAGCCGCAGCAACGTGAGCGGCACGCCGATGTCGTTGTTGAAACTGGCTTCGCTCCACAGCGTCGCCAGCTTCTGGCGCAAGACCGAGGCGATGAGTTCCTTGGTCGTGGTCTTCCCGTTGGAACCGCCGACCGCGATCGCTGGCACCGTGAAATCCTGGCGATACCTGGCCGCGAGCTGGCCGAGTGCGCGCCGCGTGTTGTCCACCGCCACCACGCTGCAGTCCGGCAGTTCCGCAATCACGCGCCCCTTCTCCACCAGCATCGCGCGCGCACCCTGGCGCATGACGTCCGGCAGAAACGCATGCGCGTCGTGGCGCTCACCGGGAATGGCAACGAACAAATCGCCGGCGCGCGCCTGGCGCGAATCGGTGCAAACGCGTTCGATCGCGGCAGTCTTCGGTCCGCGCACAAGCTGCCCGGCGCAGGCGCTGAGAACGAAATTGAGATCGCGGGTATCCACGTTATTTCAAAGCGAACGTTGCCGTGACCACGGCGGTGATCGTCTTCTGCCGCGAGCTGGTGTCGTTCATGCCTTCCCAACTCGTGGTCACGCCATGCATCGGCGTGATTTGAAACACGCCCATGTCCGCGGAATGCAGCGATTCCACGGCGCGATTCCCCTGCTCGGAAATTTGCCGGGCACGTTCGCGCGCGTCCTTCGTCGCCTCCGCCAGCATCTCCACTTTCGCTTCGGAAGCGCGCGTGAAGATGAACTCCGGCGATTGCGGCATGAACAGCACGCCCGCCTCAACCAGCTCCACAGATTCACGGTCCAGATTGACGATGCGATCCACTTCCGTGGATTCGATCTGCAAACTTTGCGAGAGCCGATAACCGACCGTGCGTTGCTGCGTGGTCAATCCAGCGGGGTCTTTGACCGTGGCGTAATTCTCCGAAATGTGAATCGGTGTGAACGCGGCATTGGTGACGCCTTTCGCCGCCAGAAACGCTTCAACGCGGCTGCGATCGTCCCGCAATTTGCGCTGTGCCTCAAGCAACGTGGGCGCTTCGACAGAGAACGAGCCGCGCCAGATGACGAGGTCCGATTCGATGTTCTTTCGCGCGGAACCTTTGACGGTGATGAATTGCGTGTTGCGGATCTTCAACCATGCGCCCGTGGCAAACATGGACGACGCCACCAGGCCGGAGGCGAGAAACAATCCCGCCAGCATGCCGAACAGGTGAGGTTTGAAATACGGTTGGTTCATTGGGTGCGCAGCGCCGTGCGCGGTGCCGTGGAATCCATTTCCACCACCGAATCAGCTTCAGGTTCCTTGATGATGTCCGGGTGGATGTTCAAATA
>CAMLLE010000094.1 GCA_946480555.1 uncultured Verrucomicrobia subdivision 3 bacterium | reverse complement strand
TCGACCAGGGCGGCGAGGCCGAAGCTGGAGGCTCGATGCGGCTGAACAAAGCAGTCGCAGGCGGCGTACAGGGCCGCCAATTCCTCTTCCTTCAGCATCGTGGAAATATATTCAATCTCCGGGCAGCGGGAATCGGCCTGGCATTTTTCCACCAGTGCGCGGCCGCCTTGTTTGACGTAGTAGTCATCGCAGTTCATGTCCTTGACCACGAGGCAGACGTCATCGCGGCGATTGAAAGTCCGGATGAAGCTTTGCAGGAGGATGTCGAAGCCTTTGCGCTGTGTGGCTTCTCCAACGAACAGGAATTTGAAACGCTTCCGCGTTTTCAATTGAAACGGAGTGTTTCCCGGATGGAACAGCAACGGATCGATTCCCGCGGGAATGACGTGGACTTGTTCCGGTGCAATGCCGCCGTCGATGAAATTCTGCCGCACGGAACGGCTTGGAACCCAGACTTCGTCTGTGTATTCAGCAATCGGTCTCAACCAATCGACCGGCGTGGCTCCGTGCCACCAGTTGTTCATGAGGATTTGCCGGGACTGCGGATGTTCGTTGAAGACCGGATGCCAACGGTTGACGACGCTGAAGTCAGGCGTGCTGGAAAGGGGATTGTGAAAGTGGTGGGCCAGGTCGGTGTATTTCGGCGACGTGGCCAGATCAAGTTCTTCGATGTGAAAAATGCCGTTGCCGGGCGCGAGCGACAGCTGATGTCCGCGGCGCAGTAACTCCAGACAGATTTCGCGGTTCGCTGTCGGAAGTTTTCCGTGAAACAGTTGGAGCCCGCTCCAGCTGAGATTGAACTTTCGCGTGTCGCGTTGCGCGGGTCTTTCGGCGGGGGAAACCTCTTCAATTCGCGCGGGTTGATTCCACGCTTCATTGATCGCTTCGATCGCGGCTGGCGCGGTGGCGGCGTAGGAATAGCGTTCCCGCATGTATTGCATCGCGCCTTCCACGAGTTCACGCCGTTCCACGGCGCTCAATGAAAACACGCGGCGCAGCGCCTGGCGCATCAGTCCCTTGTCCAATGCGGGGAAGCTGGTTCCGCGCTGGTGCGGCATGTAATCGGCCATCTCAGGTGTGAGTGCGATACGCTCCTCGCTGTTCGGGATGACAATCGCTTGCGGCGGCAGATCGACACCCCAGCCATCGGTAATGATGATCGGCAGGTGCCGGAGAATGGCCTCAGTGACCGGTGCGGTGTGGGTGGTGTCGGGAGAAACGTAGGCGTCACAACGGTCAATCAGCCGGGCGAGGTCGCGCCGGGTGCCGAGCGTTTCATCGATGACCAGGCCGGCGTTCGAGCCGGTTTCGCGTCGCAGCCGTTCGACCAGGTTTGCGAGATCCTTCTTTGGCTTTCCCGGAACGGGATGCCACGTGGGGTATGAAATCTTGAGGTAGAGTTCAGCTTCAGTTGCCTGGCGAAATTCTTCGAAGAAGGCGCGGATCAGGACGTCCAGACGGCGACGCGGAAGGAACAGGGAGATGTGGAGAAAACGATACGGTTCACCCTCGGCGCGAACGCGCTCCGCGGGAGCGCCCAGTTGCGGATTGTCGATCCACTCATGTGGCCAGTTGAAGGAACGCACCTTCGCGGGTTCCACTCCGCCGCGAATCCAGGATTCCTCCTCCGTTTTGTTGGCCAGCCAGACTTGATCCATCTGGTTTGCGATAAAAATGATTCGCGCGGGCGGCGTTGCGGCGTTGGCGCTGCTGTCGAAGGTCGTCAGAAGAATGCGCCGGTGCGGCTGCGGCAATTGAATCTTCGGCCAGGCGTAGGTGGGAACGTACGCGAAAATGGCGGTGATCGGTCCCTTGAGCGGCGTGAACTTGAGCGATTGCAGCAGGTGCAGATCGCAATCGTCGAGATCACCCGAAGCTTTGGGATCGGCGCAATCGACCGGCACGGCGCGCACCGGTATGCCCGCCTGATGCAGCGCCATGGCCCAGCCGCGGGCGAGAATGCCAAAGCCGCTGCGCGCGAAGAAGGGGCCGTAAATGACGACGGTTCCAGCTACAGGAGGATTCATGACAATGGACTCAGTCCAACTGGTAGAGCGTGACGACGTCGTTTTCAAGGCCCAACGTTTCCTTGATCTGGCGCTGGATGGTTTGCTGGAACGGACGCGATGAGATCAGAATCCGCGCGGAGTTGCCGCGGATGGCATCGGGGCGCAAGATCGGGACGCCATTGATGTTCTTGCCCTGATAACGCGGGTTGGAATCCACAATGGCGGAGAGATTGGCTTCGGCGAGCTTGCTGGTGGCCAGAAGACGCAAGGTGTGGCTGCCCGCGCCCCAAATGATCACTGGGACTTGCGTGGTGGCAAGGTCGTTCAGAACGGGTTGAACGGCTTCGTTCGCTGCACGGGATTGTTCGACGTAGCGGTGCAGTCCGGCGCGCGTCGCAGCATCGGGCGTGAGGCCCGGCCTTTCTTCGGCAGAAACCTTCTCGAAGGCTCCATGCAACACGGGGGTGATGGTGCGGGCATTGCAGCGCTGCATTCCCTGTTCGGTGAACAGGCAGCGGAACCCGTGCTTCGCCATGAGGTTGATCAGCGATTGCGGCCCAAAGTAGTTGATGTGTTCCAGGCTGAATTCCTGGAATGGCGCGTCATCGCCCGCCGCGTAGTTGCTGGCATCCGGCACAGTGATGAAGATGCGTCCGTTGTTGGACAGCAACGATTTCATTTTCTTGAGCGCGGAATCCAGATCGCGGATGTGTTCCATCACACCGATCAGAATCAACAGATCGACCGAACCCTCGGCACCCAGGTCATCGGACAGAGCCGCGCGTTTGCTTGGAATTTTGTAATGCTCTGTAGCGACGCGGCAGCAGGCGGGCGAAGGGTCAATGCCCAGCAGGTTTTGATAACCGGCTTTGTTCAACCGCGAGAGCAGCAGCCCGGTGGCGCAGCCGATTTCGGCGATTCGCGCTGTGGGCGGAGTGAAGCGGCGAATCTGTTCAACCGTCAGGGCGAAGCGTGCCAGGTCGTATTCGGACTCGGTGACCGTTCCGATTGGCTGCTCGTACTTGGACATGTCGCGGTAGTAACGATCGAAGACCTCCTGCTCGGGAAGATGATCGGCGTAGCAGAAGCCGCAGTTGTCGCAGGCGACCACGTTATAGCCGGTGAGCAGGCTGCCTTCCGAGAGAGTGACGAAACGCTGCGGATGGAGCAGGTGGGTATGATTGCCGCCGCATACTTCGCAGCCGCGCGGGCTCCATTGCTGTTCGATAGAATTCTGTTTCATGGTGGAGTGTTTCGAATTAGCGGGCGGTTGGCACGGCATAGCAAACGGTATCCCATCCCTCCTCGTTGTGCGGGCGGAGGTAAAACTGGTAGCTGGGATTCAGCGAACGAATCAGCTTGGGAATTTGCCAGAGGTGATTCTGCTTGTGGTACGCGCTGACGGCGAGCAACGGCGTCGATTTCTGGATGAGGCTGGCCGCGCCGCGCAAGGCTTCCGGCTCCGCGCCTTCGATATCCATTTTCAGATACGTGGGCGAAACCGCCGAAAGCAACTCGTCGAGCTTCACGCACTGGATTTCCAAGGAGCCGTTGGGATCGGCGGCGGAAGAGAGACTGCCATCCGCGGCAAACCGAAGCGTGCCGTTGAAATCTGACGCGCCGAGTTTCTCGATCCGGATTTTGCGTTGTGCTTCCGCGCTGTATTGTGAAACACGCCCGGCGAGCTTCTGGAAGTTGGCCGGGTCGGGTTCCAACGCGACGATCTGGTTAAAGGCGTTTCCCTGGCGGCGAACGAACGTTTCAATGCTGTCCCCGTCGAACGCACCGCAGTCGATGAACACCTCGTTGTTCGTCAGTCGGAAAACGTCTTCTGGAAAATACTGTTCCTGCGCGTCCGGCGAGGCGAGGCAGCCAAAGTCAGCGTGCAGCCGCCAGCGAATCTGGGAAACGTATTCGCGGCGGGAGACATCGTCTGCCCACCACGAAAACACTTCGCGGATTGTGCCGGCTTCGGCGAGAACCGAATGAGGCAGGCCAAGGCAGTAATAATCGAGAAACTTTTCCGCGTGTTTCCAGAAGAGCAGGGCGACGTGGGCGATCCGCTGGCAGCCGAGCTGGCGGAGCTGTTCCTGCGTGCGGTCGAAGCGATGTGTGCCGCCGGCGCGCCAAATCGTAACCACAAAGACCGCATCGCTTCCGTGGAGTTTTGCGGCTTCGGCGGGCGGCAGGACTGTGAGCCCGTCAACCGATTGTCCCCAGAGAGCCTGGTTATTATCGGCAAATGCGATCGGTTGAATGCCGAGCTCGCGAAGACCTTTCAGCGTCTTGCGTCCCAGACCGCCGGCGCCGAGGAGAACGATGGAGTTCGTCCGGGTGCCTGCGATTTCATCAAAGGCGCTTTGCCCCCGGCGTTTTGCGGACGCGACGTTTTCCGACAGCAAGGACTCCAGCTCGCGTTCGAGCGTGCGGGCCATGGAAACGGAGCCTGGTGAGCTCGTTCGATGAAAAGGCGTCGAGACAGGATTATTTTGCAGGAGCATGTTCTTCGAGAGGTGGGACGATCATGTTCTTCAGGAACTCTTCGCGATCCATGAATGGCCACAAATCCTCCAACGGCTTGGAATACATCGAACCATCCGCGCGCTGGCCGGAGGCGACACGCGGAGCGGTCGTTTGCTGGCTTGTGATTTTCACGACGCAGACGACCGGGCCATCGAAATCAAGCACCGCGCGAACCGAATCTTCCAGCTCATCGTGATTGCGAATTTCGCAGGATTTGATTCCGAAGGATTCGGCCACATTCGCCAGATTTGGCAGCGTCAATCCGCTGGACGGTTCGCTGGCCACGTAGCGGCCTTTGAAATAGGCGTTCTGGCTCTGGCGGATCGAGCCGTAGCCGTTGTTGTCGAGAATGAAGAACTTGATCGGCAGGTTCAGGCGATGGACGACTTCCAGTTCCTGGATGTTCATCACGAAGCCGCCGTCTCCATCGATGCAGATCGTGCGGCGTCCGCCGCTGGCGAGACATCCGCCAATCGCGGCTGCGATCCCGAAGCCCATGGGCCCCAGGCCCTCGGAGTTGAACACGCGCTGGCCGGCTTTCGCGCGGAAGGCTTGCATCGTGGTTTCGCTGCACGCGCCGGAACTGCCGGGAATCATCAGATCGCTCTCCGTCATGCGGTCCGAGAGAACGTCCAGCAGCACGTAGTTGCTGACGCCGTCTTTCGCCTCGCGGTATTCGGGCAGAACGACCGGATACTTCTTTGCCCAATCGCGGCAGCGTTGAAGCCAGTTTGAATATGTGAAACTCGGCGCATTTTGCAGCGCCTCGTTCAACGCCGTGAGAAACGCCTTTGCACCGGTGGCAACCGGCACATCGACGGTCATGTCGAGCTTGGCGATTTCCGCCGGATCGATGTCCACCACCACCTTTTTTGCGCCACGGGCGAAGTTGTGATGAACATAACCCGTCTGACCGAAATCGAGTCGCGCACCGATCACGATCAACAGGTCGGCGTTCTGCTGGGTGAAATTGGCACCCCGCTGGCCGACCGAACCGGGACGTCCGACGAACAGCGGATGATCGTCGGGAATGAAGTCGAGCGCCTTCCATGTGGTCAGCACCGGCACGTGAAGTTTTTCAAGCAGCGCGTGAAACGCTTCCAGACCTTGATCGAGACGGATGCCGTTGCCGGCGAGAATGACGGGCCGCTGTGCGGTCTTGAGGAGTTCCACCACTTTTGCAGCGGCCGCTATGGTCACACCGGGTTCGTCGGAAGCATAGGAACTGGAATTCTGGCGGAGTTCTTCGGGATCGAATCCGCGCATGCCAGTCTCGGAAACATCCGCGGGCTGAACGTCGAGCGGGATGTCGATCCAGACGGGTCCGGGCCGTCCGTTGCGCGCGAGGTAAAGAGCCTTTTCCAGATGATAACGAATCGTGTTGGGATCAGTCACCGTCACCGCGTACTTGGTGATGGGTTTGGCCATGGCGACGATGTCGATCTCCTGGAAACCCATTTGTCGCACGCCGCGGTCGCCTTTCATGTCGGGCCGTTTTACCTGGCCGGAAATGAAAAGGCAGGGCGTGGAATCCAGCCACGCCGCGGCCACACCGGTGAGCGTGTTCGTTCCGCCGGGGCCGGTGGTAACGAGCGCGACGCCGAGGTTGTTGGTGTATTGGCCGTAAGCATCTGCGGCGATGGCGGAAGCCTGCTCATGCAGGTTGCAAATGAACGTCAGGTCTTTGTTGCTGCCCAGCGAATCACACAAATGCATGCAGCCGCCGCCGGGAAGCATGAACACATGTTTCACGCCGGTTTCGGCGACCTTTTTGAAAACGTAGTCCGATAGTTTCATGATCGAAGAGGAATGCTGGGTTCGGGGGGCGCGATCGGCGCAAGGCGCTGGCCGGGCGCGGCCATATTGAAAATGGAAGGTTTCGAAATTGTTGTCGCGGACCGGATTTCTTCTCCCCAAGCGTGGCTGCACGCTCTGACAAGACGTTCGAATCCGGCGGTGCCGCCTTGTTGGACGATGGTTTTGCCGATGTGGAACAGCGCATCCGCATAGCGCCGATTGACGGCGGTTCCTGTGGCCGGATTTCGCTCCACCTCAACGCCAGCAACCGGACGAAGATCGACATCTTCAACCAGCGAAAGCGAAGCGTCGCAGTTGGGCTGGATGCCGTTCTTCTTTAGGAACTCGAGGAAGTTTCTGTAGCGCGCCGGGTAGCCAGTCATGGCTGCCGAGTAATCCGTCTGGTTGTATAGCGTTTCAGCGTTGATTCCGGAACTGGCCAGATCGCGTTCGGCAGCGAAGGGCAGCTTGAAGAACTCGCACATTTCCCGAACGCGACAGTCGTGTGCGATGAAATAGGCTGGAACTCCGGAGTGAATCGCTGGCGTCAACCCATGCATCCGCGCGCCAAAGACGAAATCCATTCCTGCCAGGAAGTTTTTCCAGTTTTGAGAATTGGTGAAGTAGCGCAACCGCCCGGAGCGATAAAGATTCTCCAGCGCATCAAGACCGCCGTAAAGTTCCGCCGCCTTGAGGAAGTCGTCGGCTTCGAGCTTGTGCGGATAATACAGCAGTTTGAAGACGATGTTGGCGGTTTGCTCGACGAAGAAATAGTTGTTTTCGTCCGCGAGCGAGAGCAGATCTCCGATCCGCGAGTGTTCGTTCAGTTGATAGTTGGAGTAGGCAACGGCGATTTTGCGAATCTCGCTGAAGGGCTTCTTCCGCAGCAGCGCAGGATTCAGAGCCGGGCCGTTCATGAACAGCGACGGGCAGCCGATCGGTTCCACGTTTTTGATTCCCAGTTTCGAGAGAACTTCAGCCGAGAATTCGCCGCGTGTGCCAACGACCGTCGATTTTTCGGCAATGACTTTCAGGTAACGCACGACCTGCGCGGGCAGCTGTTTGTGAAAATGCGGATCGTAATCGTAGCCCTTCGATTGGATCGATTCAGTGATGGAAACGAAGGGGATTTCAAGCTGCTCGATGAACTTGGTGGCCAGCTCGTAGGGAAAGGCATCCTGGCTGAACACTTGCGGAGCAATGCGGCACGGGATGGACCAAATCACGCGGGAGAAAGCGGCGTTCACCACTTCGGCGCTGGCGCTGAAGTTCCAGGCCGTGTGGTTTGTCCCAGCCGCCAGAAGAGTGGTTGCCGCGCAATAGACCAGATCGCCGGTGTTGATCAGCGTTCGATGATAATCGTAAAAGTCCTCTGTCTTCGGCAGGCCTCCCAAGGGCGGGAGAAATCCGATGAGGGCGGGTTTCGCGTGTTCGTTGCTCATCGGGAAAGTGAGTTTGAGAATGTCGCCAGGATGTCGGAAACTGAAACCTCGCGGTGATTCCACGGCTGTGGAAATGCAAATGCCCGAACACCAAGTTGGCCGGCTTCAGTGACGTTTGTGATCGAGTCATCCACAAAGAAATCCACGCCGCCGAGGCGTTGCAGGACGGAGCCCTTGGTCCGGTCATAATCGGGCGCAACGTCGTCGGGCCGGGGACTGGGAACGAAATGAAAATGGCGGATCCACTTTCCAAAATGGGCAAACACCCATTCAGCGGCCGGCGCGACTGTCTTCAATGGACGCGCGGTAAGGACATGGTGACGGAAGCGGCTGCCGTGAGTCTCGAACCAGTTTGCAATCGCGCGGTTGGGCTGCAGCGAACGGGCAATTTCGGAAACGCGGAATCGGTCGAGCGAATCGAGATACTCCGCCTGGGTGGCGTTCAGTTCGGTCAGCGGCGGGTTGGAGCGCAGATCCTCAAAAGCCACGCGGCAGTCCGGATGTTCGGCTTTCCATCCCGATTCCAACCAGCGCGCGGTGAAATCGTTCAGAACATCATCGAGATCCCAGACGATGGTTTTCATGGCAGGCATGGCCTGGGAGCTAGTCCATCCAGTAAGTCAGCAGCGTCTTGCGGTTCGCGTTCTGCATCACCGCCGGGTCGGTGTAGTAGGAATCGTTCTTGTAGTGCGTCGAAGAAATCTCCTCGAAGATCACGCCGTGCTGCGTGGCGAAGTGATGCTTCACGCCGCGGTTGACGAGGACGAGGTCGCCCTTCTTGTAATTCTTTTGCTCGCCATCGAGGCTGATCGTGATGTCGCCATGGACGATGTAGAACGTCTCTTCCTTCAGCTTGTGCGCATGTTCCGGATGTTTCTGGCCGGGCAGCATCACGAGCAGCTTCTTGCAGTATTCGCGATTGATGAAATTCAGCATCACCGCGCCGTATTCGTTGAAACGTTCGATGCCGTAATGATGTGAAATTTCCAGATCGCTGCGTGACGAGGGCAGGGTGACGCGGCTCTTCTTTAG
>CAMLLE010000093.1 GCA_946480555.1 uncultured Verrucomicrobia subdivision 3 bacterium | reverse complement strand
CCGCGTCTCCGCGTCTCCGCGGTTGTCGGAAATTTCTTCTGGTAACCGCTCTAAGTCTCCGAGTTCAGCCGTTTTTTCCGGACATGTAGCGAGCGACGGCTTCGGCGCGGGAGCGGACGTGCATCTTCTCGTAGATGTGTTTGAGATGGCTGCGCACGGTTTCCACGCTGAGGCTCAGTTTGTCGGCGATTTCCTTGTTCGAGTAACCCTTCGAAAGCAGCAGCAATGTTTCCTCCTCGCGCGCCGTAAGGCTGATGCTTTCGTCGCGGCCCCGCGCCCGCTGGCGGAACGATTCCACCACTCGCCGCGCGATCTCGCTGGTCATGGGTGCGCCGCCGCTCAGCACATCCAGCAAGGCCGCCCGCAAGTCGCCGGGTTTGGTGCGCTTGAGCAGGTAGCCATCCGCGCCCGCTTCCAAGGCCACAAATACCATTTCGTCGTCGTCCGACGCGGTGAGCATCACGATGGGAGTTTTCGGCAGCTGCAATTTCATCCGCGCGGTGCATTCGATGCCGGACATGCGCGGCAGGAAAATGTCCATCAGGATCACGTCCGGTCGGGCCAGCGGAAGCACGCGCAGGGCTTCCTCGGCGGATGGGCATTGCCACATGCAGGCGAAGTCTGGGAACGAGTTGATCAACCGCGCCCAGCTTTCGCGGACGTCACGTTTGTCTTCCACGAGCGCAATCTTCAGCGGCGATTCGGCGGAGAAGTTCAGGCGTTTGGGTTCTTCGGAACGAAGGCTGTTCATGTTCGGGAAAAGTGCTCGCGGGCGGCGGGCAGCGTCGCAGGGGGTGGATTTTTGGAACGGCGTTGGAACAGCAACCGCCAGCGAAATGGCGAGCGGGAGGAAGGATGCGACAGGGGCATTCGGAATTCGACCAGGCAGCCCGCGCCGGGTGTGCTGACGATGCGGCAGCGGCCGCCCAATTCGCCGAGCCGCTGCTGCATGTTCGACAGGCCATTGCGATCGCCGGCGAGATCGGCGGCGTCAAACCCGCGCCCATTGTCTTCAACCACCGCAACCACTTCATCATCCGCATGGTAAACGCGGACGAAGATTTCCGTCGCGTGCGAGTGCTTGGCGGCGTTGTTCAACGCTTCCTTCATCGCCAGCAGCAATCCGCGCCGCACGGGCAGATCGAAAACAATGGCCGGGAGATTGGGCTGCACATCCAGCCGGCAGCGGATCTGGGTTGAAGCGAGAAACGCCTGCGCATATTTGCAGAGGTAGGAGGAAAAATCGCGCAGCGTGTCGCGTTTGGAGTTCACGGCCCAGACGACTTCGTCCAGCGCGTGGGAGGCCGCGCGGGCGCGTTCGCACAGTTCGCGGAACTGAACGCCCGCTTTAGAATCCTGGGGAAACTCCGTCATCGCTACCTCACCTTGGAGCACGATTTGTGTGAGCGCCGCGCCGAGATCGTCATGGATGTCGCGGGCAATGCGGGCGCGCTCCGTCTCCAGCAACTTCTGCGCGCGGGTTTGGAGCGCGAGTTTAGCGGCAAGGCGCAGGCTCAATGCGAGAGCAATGGCGCACACTGTCAGGACGCCGGTGAGAAACCACCCATTCTGCCAGAAGCGCAATTGCGGCGGGCGCAGTGGCGGTGTGGGAATGACGCTGACCGGGTTCATCCAATAGGGCAGCTGGCCCACGACACCGACCACTTGCGCGTGAGGCCAGTGAGCGGGAGCCCGTTCGCGCGAATGCCAGCGCTTGTCTTCGTTGTCCGCCACGCGCCAGCTGCCGTCGGAATTCAACTTCAATTCTGTGCCATCCATGAAGCGCACGCGCAAGCCCAGGAGAATGCCTGCTTCAAGGCTGTCGTTCAGCGCCTCCACCGCGAGCACATGCCGGCCAGAATCGTTGAGCAGGTAGGTGAAATCGTATTCAGTCAGACTCTTCCAGTTTCCGCCTTCACCGATTTCCCTGCCGTCCAGGTAGAGCCGGTAGAGGTTGTCGGCGGTGATGCGCAGGATGGCGGACTTCACCTGGTTTGTGGCGGGAAGTTCGAATGCTTTCCAAACGCGGCAAATCTGTTTCTCGCCGAAGTTCGTGGTCCAGATCCAGGAACCCACGCCCAACGCAGTGGCGGAACGTTCCCCTTCCGGCGTGATGCGAATCGTGGCGGAGTCGGGCGGCTTCGGCGCCATGAGGGCGTTGGTGGGTACCTCAGCGCCTGGTGCGGTGACGGTTCCAATTCCGAGCAACAATGCCGGGAATCCGCGCAGCAGGGAGCGCAGCGATTTCATGGCCGTACAGGCAGGCATGGGCGTATCGAAAGTAACATTCGTTTGCTTGCGGGCAAACATGCGGCGCGGTTGGAGAATAGAATTCCGGCGTCCGCCACGCGAGGCTGAAGGCGCGTCCGAATCCGGGAATCGCCTCCCCCAATCGGGGGATGCACCTCACACCCTGTCGGGGGATAGCTATCGCTTTTTCGCGGGATAAGATGATCCGGTTGTAACGATCGAAGCGACCAAGCTCCTACCATCGAATCCACGCGACTATGAAAAACATTCGGAAGATTCCATTGTGCGTTGCGGCTGCCGTGGTGCTCGGCTCCGGCACGAGTTTGCTGAAGGCTGATCTCGTTGGGCCGTATTCCGCGGATGCCAACACACTTTATCTGTTTCATTTCGATGAAGCCGCGGGATCGTCCGCCGCTGCCAACACCGGCAGCAAGGGCGGAACTTCCTACAGCGTTCAGAACGACAGCACTGGCTTCGGAAATCCGAATCCTCCCGTCGTGACCGATTTGCTCGGGGCCGCCGGGTATTCCAGCGGCGCGATCAACTTCGGCAACAGCGCCAGTTTCCACACCGCCGGATACTTGATCGGCTACGATTTCAATGTTTCCGGCGCTTTCGAAGCGGACGTGCAGGGCGGGCCGGTCAGTCCGGACCGGTTTGCGATGACGAATCTCAATATCGGTTTCGGCGGCCAGACGCCGTTCACACTGGAGGCGCTGGTTGCACCGACCACGTTGAGCGGTTCGCCGCAGGAAATCATCTGCACGGACAGCTACGCAGGCGGCAATCGCGGTTTTCAATTCCGCATCAACGGCGGCGTGCTGCAGCTCCAGATGCTGGATGGCGCCGCGTTTTTCGCCACGACGGCGACGATTCCCACCACCGGCTTTCACGCCTTCACAAATGGCAACTGGTATCACGCCGCCGCCACCTACGACGGGACGGCGGTGAAACTTTACTGGACGCGCGTTGATCCCAGCGTGACCGCGGCCAACCAGATTGCTTCGCAAAACGCGAACATTGTCGTCGGTCACGGAAACGTCCTCGCGCCGCTGGTCTTCGGCAACGACAACCGTGGCGCGTCGGGCGAACGGTTTTCCGGCCGCATCGATGAAATTCGCATCAGCAAAATCGCGCGCGGGCCCGGCGACATGCAGTTCTTTTCTCCGGCGGTGACCATCGTGGCCAATCCCATCAGCCAGAACATCGATTACACCGAGCCGGTCCGATTCAGCGTCGTGGCCGCGAGCCAGTCCGCGATGGGTTTCCAATGGCGCTTCAATGGCTCCGCCATCAGCGGCGCGAACAGCAACAGCTTTTCCATTCCCCAGGTCGTGGCGTCCGATGCTGGCGTTTACGATGTCGTGGTGACGAACGCCGCCGGCTTTGCCGCGACCAGTGCGCCGGCGAATCTGGTCGTGGGCGCTGCGAACTTTCTGGCGCATCGTTACAGCTTCAGTGCAAACGCCAATGACAGCATCGGCACCGCGCATGGCACGAATTTTGGGAATGCGACGGTTGTGGATGGAACGCTCGTGCTGGACGGATCGGATGGCACTTACACCGGTCTTCCAGGCGGACTGCTGAGCGGATTGAACTCCGTCACAATCGATTTCTGGGCGAACGTTGGCGCCACCGCGGCCGCGTCGCGCGTGTTTGATTTCGGCAACAGCCTGACGAACTTCACGGACAATCTGGCCGGCTTCAATTACCTGTATTTCTCCCCGAACATCGGCGGCGCGCATCGGGTCACGATCACACCGGGCGACGCTTCATTCGAGCAGAGCGCCATCGGGACGGGCACGCTGGAAAACCAGAACGTCCACGTGACCTGCGTGGTGGATCCGCCGAACCAGCGCATGCTGCTCTACACGAATGGCGTGTTGGAAACGATCAATACCAACATGACCGCGCCCATCTCCGCGCTGAACAACGTGCTGTCCTATCTCGGCCGGTCGCTCTACGCGGTCGATCCCTACTTCATCGGCAGCATCGACGAATTCCGCATTTACAACGGCGCACTCTCGCCCATCACGGTTCAACAAAACCACCAGCAGGGGCCGAACATCGTCCTCAGCGATGGCCCGGTGGATTTTGTGATCAATCCCACCAACACTGCGGCGCCGGTGGGCCAGTTGGTGACATTCAGCGCGACGGCAACCGGTTATCTCCCGATTCGTTATCAATGGTACAAAGCCGGTGTGCCGGTGGCTGACGCCACGAATTCCAACTTCTCTTTCATGGCCACCGAAGCCGACGACGGCGCGAGCATTCAGGCCTTTGCCACCAACGTGATCGGGTCCACCGTTTATTCCGACGCCAGCACCGTGGCCACGCTCGATACGTTTACACCGCCGACGCTGGTGTGGATTGGCGCGGCCAGCAGTGATTGGGATTTGTCTTCCCTGAACTGGAGCAACGTGACGGGCGGCTCGCTGACGACCTACAGTGCCCACGCGCGCGTGATCTTTGACGCACGCGGCAGCGCAGCGCCGACGGTGAATCTGACCGCGAACGTGAACCCGGACCAGATCACCGTGAACTCCGGCGTGGATTACCAGCTGACGTCGTTCTCGGCGAATGGATCTTTGACGGGCCAGGGCCGAATTCTCAAGCAGGGCAGCGGCGCATTGATCATCGATGTCACGAATCAGATGAGCGGCGGAGCCTTGATCTCCGCTGGGACGCTCCAGATCGGCAACGGTGGAACCACTGGCACGGCGGGCAGCGGCGCCATCACTAACAACGGAGTGTTGGTCCTTAATCACAGCGACACCGTGGTGGTACCCAACACCATTTCCGGCAGCGGCAGCGTGCAGCAGAACGGCAGCGGCGCAGCGGCGCTTTCCGGCAACAACAGCTACACGGGCCAGACCATCCTCAACAGCGGCACGCTGATGGTTCAAAGCACAAACGCGCTGGGCGGCACTGCGGGCGGCACCATCGTGAATGCTGGAACACAGCTCTACATCACGGCGAATGTCGATGTCCCCGCAGAACCGTTGACGTTGAATTCCACCGGACCTGACGGTACCGGCGCGTTGCGCAAGGGCGGCGCCGGCCTCACGACTTTTGCCGGCCCCATCACGCTGGCGACGGACACGACCATTGGCCTCGATGGCGGTGCGACGCTGACGTTGAGCGGCGCGGTGACCGGCGCGGCCCTGCTGACCAAGAACGGCGACGGCACGCTGGCACTCAATGCGGGCAACACCTACAGCGGTGGTACAACTCTCTCGGCCGGAGTCGTGAATGTGAATGCCAATACTGCCCTTGGCACCGGCCCGGTCACGGTCGATGGCGGCCGCTTCGTGTTGGGCAATGGCGTGAATGTCGCCAATGCGTTTGTTGCCAACACCGTTTCCCCGGGTGCTGTGACGGGCATGCTCATGGTCAACGACAACTCGAACAACGTGGTGACGACCATCAGCGGTCCGATCACCGTGAACGCTTCGGCGGTGAACGGCGGAGTTTTCTTTGGGCCGCTTGCCTCCGGTTACTTGAACGTGACAGGAGGGATTACCAACACGGCCACAGGCGACATCAGTTCGCGCAATGGTTTCGTGCGGTTCTCCGGCGGCGGTGATTACACTCTGTTCGACCTGCGCGAAGGCACGGCTTCGATTGGCGCCAACAACGGCGTTTCCCCGAACGCGTCACTGACCCTGGGCGCATCCGGCCCGGCCGTGTTCGACTTGAACGGGTTCAACCAGGCGTTGACCGGTGTGACCGATGGAGTCGCCGTCACGCGAATCATCACCAACAGCAGCGCCACCACCAGCACGCTTACCTTGAATCTGGCGAACGGCAGCACCTTCAACGGAACGATCGCCGGCAAGATTGC
The DNA here is from genome assembly GCA_946480555.1 of uncultured Verrucomicrobia subdivision 3 bacterium. The sequence continues at coordinate 2,720 of CAMLLE010000093.1, read as the reverse complement.
CCTGGTTCAAAACGGCGTCGCATCCCTGCAGCTGCTCGGCACCAATGCCTACACCGGCGACACCACGGTGAACGGCGGCATTCTCGAGATTTCCCAACCGACGCTCGCCGTCGCGTCCACCATCCGGATTGCCAGTGGCGCAATGGTGCAATTGAACTTCAGCACCACGAACAAAGTCGCGGGCCTGGTTTTGAACGGCGTGAGCCAGCCGCTGGGCGTTTACAACAGCACCACCAGCCCTTCGTTCATCAGCGGCTCTGGAAGTCTGGAAGTCACGCCCGCCATCGCCGGCAACCCGACGAACATCACCGCCATCGTGAGCGGTGGCAATCTCACCATCTCCTGGCCGTCCAGCCATCTTGGCTGGATTCTTCAGGCGCAGACCAACGCGTTGACCGCGGGCCTTGGCGCAAACTGGGTGGATGTGGCGGGAACGGATTCCGTCACGCAGAAAGTCATGAGCGTCCACCCGGCCAATCCGAGCGTGTTCTTCCGTCTGCGTCGTCCTTGATCGAAACCTGAAACCCAAAACAAGAAACCAAAAACCAACTCGCATGAAACGAATCCTAATCACCGCCCTCTGCCTCAGCGGCGTCATTGCCCAGGCACAACTGATCGACAGCTTCAGCGGCGATCTGTCGGCCTATACAGCCACGCGCATCTTGAAAGCGACGCCCGCCGCCGCGAACAACGTGTATTCGTGGGAAATCTCAGACGGCGCGCTTCGCATTAACACCTCGACGTACAACGCGATCGAGCAATTCGCACTGACGCGGACGGATTTCACTCTTTCGATCGGTGCCGAACTCACGGCGACGTACAATCCCCTGAACTTGAACTCGCAGGACATCGGCCTTTACGTCGGCGCGGGCACTCCCACGGCTGACGTGCGGGCGGATTATCTGAACGTTTATGTCCGGAACAACGGTCAGATCTTTACCCGCGGTTTCAACGGCACCTCGGAAGTCAGCCTCGCGGGCGGCGCCACACCAGCCAATATCAGTTCGTTGTTCATTGCGCGCACCGCGGCCGACACGTTCGAGTTGGGCTATTACGATGGCGCGATCCGCAATCTTCTGGCGACCCGCACGGTGGGCAACACCTCGATCGGAAATGCAATCGGCTTTTACGCCGACATCCGCGGCGCGGGAATCCGCGGCACGCTGGACAATCTCGCCATTCCGGAACCCTCCGTGGCGGCATTGCTCGGCGTGGGCGCGGTGGCCCTGATCGCGAAGCGCCGCCGCCAATAGCGGCCGATTTGCGGACCGAAATTTCGAAACTAAAGTGAGATGTGACGAGAAAGGGACCGGGCTTCTGCCTGGTCCCTTTCTCACGAAAGCTGAAATGAACGTGACTGTTGGTTCTCAAAGAAATGGAAAGGGTTTTACCCTGATCGAACTTCTCGTGGTGATCGCCATCATCGCCATCCTGGCAGCAATGCTTCTACCGGCACTGGCCCAGGCCAAGGAGAAGGCCAAACGCATCCAATGCGTCAATAATCTGAAGCAGATTGGCATCGGTTCCTTTATTTACGCCCAGGACAATCACGACAAGTTGATGGTCGCTGGCGCTGGCGGCATTCATCCGTACCTGCTGGATAATCCCAATGTCGAAGCCGTGAACGCCATGGGTCTGCGCGTTTATACCAACGGCATCCAGAACGTCTGGTCATGCCCGAATCGCCCTGGCCTGGCTTCCTTGAACAACCAGCAATGGACGCTCGGTTACATGTATTTCGGCGGCGTGGCCAATTGGACCGTGCCGAACATTGGAACTGTCCCATCGGCCAGCCCGGTGAAGCTTGGCAACGCGAAACCCACATGGATGCTGGCCGGCGACCTCGTGATGGCAATGAACTCCGCGTGGAGCGCCCCGGGCGAAGTTCCGCCCAGTGGCGATTCGAATCTTCCTGCCCACAAAGCTGCGGGAGGCCGTCCAGCCGGCGGAAACCAGGTCTTCATCGATGGTTCGGCACGATGGGTCAAGGCTGCCGAGATGTTCGCCCTGCACAGCTTCTCTGGTTTCAAGCTCCGCGAATTCTATTTCTACCAGGAAGATCTCGGGAAAGATGTGGAGCCCAAACGGGCGCAGTTGAAGCGGATCAAATAGGCGGTATATGCGCCGTCGGAGCTGTCGCTCAAATCCGGGCGGCAGCTGCACAGGACAATGGAAAATGATGGCGGGCCCGCCGCGTTTTCCCCTATACAACCACTCGCTAAAGCCGCAAGTTGCCCCGCATTCTGGCGCGCAAAGCAGCGCCGGGATTCGGTCGCAAGGCCCAGTAGTTCAAGCATGAAGTCTGTTTTTCTTGCCAGTTTATTAGCCCTCGGGACCTTCGCCATTGCCGCGAACGGCTCCACCTTGGACGCCGGTTTTGCCAGCCCACCCGCTGAAGCCAGAATTCGCGCGTACTGGTGGTGGCTGAACGGAAACGTCGATAAGACCTCCATCACCCGCGACTTGGAGGAAATGAAGGCGAAAGGGTGGGGCGGCGCTCTGTTGTGCGACGCCGGAGGGGCCGAGCAGCAGGGCAACGATCGCGTGCCGTCCGGCCCCGCGTTCTTCTCCAGTGAATGGCGGGAGCTCTACAAACACGCGCTGCGCGAGGCGCACCGCCTGGGGATCGAGATCAGCTTGAACATCCAGAGCGGCTGGAATCTCGGCGGACCCATGGTGCCGAAAGAGGATGCCGTCAAAGCGTTGGTATGGTCGGAAAC
>CAMLLE010000092.1 GCA_946480555.1 uncultured Verrucomicrobia subdivision 3 bacterium | reverse complement strand
GGCGATCGAATGCATCGTCCGTGGTTATTTGTCGGGATCGGGACTCAAGGAATACAAGAAGTCGCAAACCGTGTGCGGCATCAAGCTGCCGGCCGGGTTGACCGAATCCGCTGAACTGCCGGAGCCGATCTTTACGCCCTCCACGAAGGCTGAGACCGGTCATGACGAAAACATTTCGTTCGAACAGGCGGAGAAGATCGTCGGCAGCGAACTGGCCCGCCAGGCGCGCGACCTGAGCCTCGCGATTTACAAAGCGGGACGCGATTACGCCCGCCAGCGCGGCATCATCATTGCGGATACGAAGTTCGAGTTCGGCTTGTTTGATGGACAACTGATCCTGATCGACGAAGTGCTGACACCGGATTCGTCGCGGTTCTGGCCGGCGGATCAATACACGCCCGGCAAAGGCCAGCCGAGTTTCGACAAGCAGTTCGTGCGCGACTATCTCGAAACCCTCACGTGGGACAAAACGCCGCCGGGCCCCACTCTGCCGGAGGATGTCGTCGCGAAGACTTCCGCGAAATACCTGGAAGCTTACGAACGCCTGACGGGAAAGAAGCTTTAGCCGCAAGCGGCTCAGGCCACCGGGCTCGTGCATGCTTTAGTCGAAGATTTTCTTCAATACCTGCGGCACGAGCGCGGGCAGGCGGAAAACACGGCGCGCACTTACGCGGCGCTGCTGGGCAAAGTTGTCAGTTGGGCGGAGGAAAACGGGCTGCGCGACTGGCAGGCGGTGGAGCTCAAGCACCTGATGGCGTTTCTCCAATACGAACGCCAGCGTCCGCCCGCCGATGCCCCCAAGGATTCCGCCCAGCGCCTGAGCAGCGAAAGCGTTTACCTGGAAATCGCTGCGTTGAAAGCGTTCTATCGCTTTGCGGAGCACGAGAAGCTGCTGCCGAAAAACGTGGCGGAGAATCTGTCGCTGCCGCGACGGTGGAAGCGATTGCCCAAAGCGCTGTCGGATCCGGAAATTGAACAACTCCTCGCGCCGATTAAACCGGAAACCCCGCAGTCGCTCTGCGATCAAGCGATCCTGGAACTCGCCTACGCGTCCGGATTGCGGCTGAGCGAACTTAAGAATCTCCGGCTGGAGCAGCTGAACCTCGAGGCTGGTTTCATCAACATCATCGGAAAGGGAAACAAGGAACGCGTCGCGCCCGCCGGGCGCCAGGCACGCGAAGCGTTGGATCGATATTTGAATTTGGGACGGCCGAAGCTCGTGACGCAGCGTTCTCCCGCGAATGTGTTTCTCACTTTACGCGGAACCCCTTTCGCCCCCGTGACCCTCTGGAAGCGGATCAAGGATCGCGCCAGAGCCGCGGGTATTTCCCGCAATATCACGCCGCACATGTTGCGACACAGCTTCGCAACACATCTGCTGGAACATGGCGCCGACCTGCGCGTCATCCAGGAACTGCTCGGCCACGCGAACATCAGCACGACGGAAATCTACACGCACGTGACGGGCAATCGGTTGCGGGAAATTCACCGCCGGTTTCACCCACGGCCATGAGCGGAGCGCGTCGCGGGATTCGGCGGCTGGAGAGCGTGGAGAGGCGACGCTACTGCAGCCTTACCTTATAATAGCGGCGCTCGCGTTGGAGTGCGGAGAGATCGGTAAACGAGGCTGAACCCCCCGGCGCGATATTGGTGGAAACTGGAATCCAGTTCAGGAGATCGTCAGACGCCTCGATGATAAACGTGGAGCCAGTCGGGCCGGTGAGATTGATTTTGAAACCGTTCGTCGTGAGGCCGAGATTCGCTCCGGAAACTTGAATCGCAATCGGAGAACTGGCTGCTGGTTTCAATGCGACGGCCGCCAAAGCCCATTTCTTGGATCTGTTCAGAGTCCAATGGGTCGAAACCTGGTTTGCGCCCGCCTCAATGCTGCTTGCTCCGATGACGTTGTTGCCGCCGGTGCCGGTTTGCTGATTCCACTGGAGGAATTGCCCGCCGCCCGGTGTCGCGCTGCCGGCGTCTCCTTGCGTTGACAAGACGCTCAGAACGACATCGCCGGGACTGGCTTCCTGGCTGACCGACGGTTGTCCCTTGTCATTCTCATTCTCGCCAATGCTGCGAACCGGGTCAGTCTGAACAACACCGTTCAACGAAATCGCACCGGCGGCGATGTTCTGAGATCCTTCCGCAGTCACTGTGACTTCGGCAGAGCCGCTCGGGGGATTGAGCAAACCCCAGATGGAACATCCATTGTCCTTGTCTGAAACTTCGGCCGTCGCAATCCGCAGCAGCGGGGTGTCGCCATATCGCACGGACTCCACCCTTTCGTCACTGTCACGATATGCCACGGTCACGAGCAACGCCCGGTTCAGGCCACTTCCAACTGTATGCGTCCAGCGCAAAGTCTGGCTGTTTGTGCGGGCACTGCTGACCTGGTCCACCGCAATGCCGCCCAGGACGGACACGGTCACATTCGAACTGAGCGCCGAGCCAACGGCGTTGACAACCTGCACGGAGTATTGCCCGGCATACGCAGGAATGGCGTTGCTGACAGTGAGCGTGCTGATGGTTCCAACCAATGGAACCACGACGTTCACCACGCTGGCATTCGAGAGCGACAGATTCTGGCCGTTCAGCCGCCAGTTGAAATTCATCGCCGTCAAACTGACCGCGGTGGTCGCGAGAACGATTCTGTCTCCGTTCAGGACAGACAAGCCCAAAGGCTGGACAACGATGACAGGAGGAAGCCCCAACTGCGCCTGCAAATTGGCAATCCACGGCGCAATGGCGGCGAGGAGCAACGGCAGACGAAGCCGCTTCAGAATGCTTCTGCGAACGGTTTCCATCTTCTGAGACAGCTGAAAAGTAGCGATTCTCATGCCCGAATCGGCAGGAATGCAGGTATGCCTCAATCCATCATGCAACTGATTTCAGAATCTCGGCGAATCCAATTCGCTGGAGCGTCCCTGTAATCAGAAGCGATAGGTCAGCTTCAACCGGAATGAACGCCCGTCCCGACGGATGCGATCCTGCAAATGCAGGCGCGCGGCGGGATCGTAGCAGGTCGTGTCGAGCAGATTGTAGATGCTGGCGGAGGCCTCCAGGTTCTTGATCAAGTCCTGGCTAAACAAGGTGAAGTTCACCAGCGCAAACGGGGGCGTGCTTTCCCCGGTCAGCGTGCTGCCTGAAAGATCGGTGAAAACGGTTCGGCGCCGGCTGGTGAACTGCACTTCCAAACCCGCAAAAACCTTTTCTCGCACGAGCGGCACGCTCGCGTTGAATTTCACCAGATGCTCCGGTGAATCCGGCATTTCGGCTCCGCTGTCCCGGTTCTCCGTATGTTGAATCCCGTAGCTGACGCGTCCGCGAATGCCGCTCTCCCATTTCCCATCGAGCGCGAGCGTCAGGCCCAGAGTTTCCACGTTGAAATTCGTGAAGGCGCCATTTTCAAAGATGATCAGATCTTCGATCTGATTGTAGTAACCGACCACCGACGAGCGAAGGTTGCGGTTCAGCCCCTGCTCATACACGACCTGCCCAGACGTGATCTTCTCCGGCTCGATGTCCTGAAACCGCGGGTCGCTCAGTTCGAGAAAGTTAGGATTTCGAAATGCCGTGCCGTAAATCAGCTTCACTGTGGACGCAGAAAGAAAGTCGCAGATGATCGCAGCGCGCGGACTCCAGGAAGGATCGAAGTCGGTGTATTTGTCGTAACGAACTCCCAGATTCACGTGCAAGTTTGTCCTTAACGCGAAATCGCCCTGCCCGTAAAAGCTGTAGTTCTGCCGGTCGTTCGTCACGTCCCGGAAGACATTTGTGGTTCCTGCCTGGAACAACCGGTCCGCTTGATGAAAATCGTTCCTATATTCACCCCCGAGCGACAAGATGTGGCCGCCATCAAGCTTCTTGGTCACGAGCAGTTCCGTTCCAGCCCACTCGCCATCCAGTTGCTGTTTGAACAGATTGAACGGCGCCGCCAGCGGATAGCGCAGCGCCAGCCCGCTCTGATCGTAATAGCCGCTGGCGGAAACACCGATTCCATGATCGAACTCACGTGAGAACTTCAGCGCACCGTAACCGCGTGTGTCCGTGATGGTGAGCCGGTCATCATTGAAGAGCGTCCCATACTGCGCCGTCGGGTTCTCTTTTTCGCGATGCACGAATCCCCCTTCAAGCGTGAATGCACGATAGCCAACGGCTCCAAAAAACTTCCCCAGACGCTCGCCGTCGATGTGTTCCGCGATGCCGTTGTTCTGCGCCGGCGTGTCAAACTCGGGATAATACAGCCGATCCGCCCCGGCGCTTTCGTAATACGTCCCCGAGAACAGAACTTCCACCCCGTTGGTGAACTGCCGTCCGTAAGTCACGCGCGCTTTGCCGGTGTCAAAGCTGCCGTACTCGCCGGAAACCTCCGCGCCATTCAGCTGTTTGCCTTCGCGCGTCACCACATTGATCACACCAAAGAAGGCATTGTTGCCATACAATACTGAGCCGGGACCTTGAATGACTTCGACGCGATCAATGAGATCGACATCGACGATGGATTCGCGTCCGAGTGCCGCGCCATCGGTGAGGTTGTTGTTCACGCGGTGTCCGTTTACGAGGAGCAACACGCGGCTGTTGAAGTCGCCGAGGTTGATCCCGCCGATTCCGAGAAAGCTGTAATTGCGATCATAGGAAACGTAAAGCCCCGGCACGCTGCGGAGCACATCGGCCAGCGTGCGATGTCCGTAGCGCTTGATCTCTTCCGCGGTGATCACCGTGACCGCGGCAGGCGCGGCGCTGCTCTTCTGCTCGAACTTCGAGGCGCTGTAAACCGTCGGCACTTCGATTTCCATCAGCACTTCCAGCGGCAGTTCCGAAAGGTCGCTCGTCGCGGACGTTGGCGCTTCCGCGGCGATCAAGGGGAGCAGAAACAACGCGGACGAAGCGCAGGCGAAGGAAAATTTCAGAAGACGCGAGATCAACGGTTGGCAGCGGCAGAATAAGGCGCAGCTGATGTCGTGGTTCATCTCGAGGGCGCTAAAATGAAGAGGCGGGCGAGCTCTGATCAAGCCCTAAGTTGGGCTGCGAAACAGAGTCCATTCATTTTCGAGAACTTGTATTGCGATGTGCGGCGGCAGTTGTGTACCACTGTCGCGAACTCTAAATGGGCAACGCAACCACACCGAGCCACAACCTCGGCGATTACCCAACCCGAATTCATGCGTCCGGGAGCCAAGCGCATTCTTAGCCTGTGGTTCCTGTTTGCGGCGTCGCTGTTCGCCGCGCCCGCACAGGACGCCCCCAGCGAGTATCAGCTCAAGGCCGCGTTCCTTTTCAATTTCGCAAAGTTTGTCGATTGGCCGGCCGGGGCGTTTCCAAAGCCGGATTCCCCCTTTGTCATCGGGGTGCTTGGCGAAAACCCGTTTGAAGCGCACCTGGAAAACACCTTGCGCCATAAAACCATCAACGGACGCCCCATCGTGCATCGCCTGGTGAAATCCACTGAAGAGGCCCGCCACGTTCACGTTCTGTACATCAGCGCTTCCGAAACGAAGCGCATGCGCGACATCCTCAAGGAATTGAACCATGCGCCGGTGCTGACGGTGGGCGAAACGGAGGGTTTTGTCGCCGAAGGCGGCATGATCGGGTTCGTCCGTGAAGGAAAAAAAATCCGGTTCCAGATCGACGATGAATCCGCGCGTGCAGCGAATTTGAAAATCAATTCCAAGCTCCTGAGCCTCTCCGCACCGCCGGCAAAATAGACTTCAGGAATTCTGGAATCGTCCGATCACGATCAGAACTCGCTCGCTTCTGAGCCGGGCGATTCGTATCAGTTCGCAGGAAGAGAATCCGCAGGGGACGTCACCACGACGGCCTGTCTGTGCCTATATCAGGACGATTTTGGTTCGAATTCAGAACATCTCGATCAAGCGCAAGCTCACGCTGATCATCATGACTGCGAGCATCCTCGCCGTGCTGATCGTTTCGGCCGGCTTCATCGCGTACGAAATCATCGCGCTGAAACGCGGCATGGTCCGCGATCTCCAGACGCTGGCGGAAATCATCGCCAGCGAAAGCACCTCCGCGCTGATGTTCGACGACCGGGAACGTGCGGAGGAAATTCTGAGCGCGCTCAAGGCCGAGAAGCACATCACCGCTGCCGCGTTCTACACGGACGGACGCCTCTTTGCCCGTTATCCATCCGAGGGCCCCACGGCCAGCCTGCCCGTGACGCCAGGCAATGAAGGTTTTGCCTGGGGAGACGATTTTGTTCACGTCGTCCACCGCGTTCAGCACAAGGATGAGGCGCTGGGCTTGCTTTACCTTCAGTCGGATTTGCTTGAGCGCGACGAACGCCTCAAGCGTTACGCGCAGATCGTTTTGCTGTTCGCCGTCATTTCCACCCTGGTCGTCTATTACCTTTCCACCCTGCTGCAGCGCATCGTCACCCGCCCGATTCTGCACCTGGCGGAGAAGGCGAAAACCGTTTCCGGGCAGAAAGATTACTCCGTACGCGCCACCAAGCATGGCAACGATGAACTCGGCGGACTGATCGACGGCTTCAATGAAATGCTCGAGCAGATTCAAATCCGTGATACCGCACTGCAGCAGGCGAACGAACGCCTGGAAAAGCGCGTCGCGGAACGCACGAAGATTCTGCGCACGGAGATCGCCGAACGCCGGCGCGCTCAGAATGGGCTCCAGCAGCAATTCACCCGCATCAGCCTGCTGAACCAGATCACGCAAGCCATCGCCGCACGCCAGGATACTGAAAGCATCCTGCACGTCGTGCTGCGCCAGTTGGAGGATCATCTGCGGCTCGATTTCGGCACGGTGGGGCTGTTCAATCCGGAAACCCAGAAGCTGAACCTGGCGGCCGTGCAGGCGAAGAATTCCATGGTCGCTGCCCGGCTGGACTGGCATGAAGGCTCTGCATTTGGCCTCAAGGAAGCCGGGCTTGAACTCTGCGCCAGCGGCCAGACCGTCTCGATCGCGGATACATTGAAAGGGCCCGCATTCATTGCGGAACGCCTTGGCGGCGCGGGACTGCGCTCGGGCGTGTCCGTTCCGCTGGTGGTGGAAGGCGAACTGTTCGGCGTGCTCCTTGCGGCACGTTTGAAGCCGAATGATTTCAGCAGCGGCGATTGCGAGTTTCTTCGCATGCTTAGCGAACACGTCGCGCTGGCGGCACATCAGGCCAACCTCCACGCGGAACTGGAACACGCCTACAACGAGCTCCGCCAGACGCAGCGGACCGTGATGCAGCAGGAACGCCTCAAGGCCCTCGGCCAGATGGCGAGCGGCATCGCGCATGACATCAACAACGCTCTTTCGCCCGTGGTAGGCTTCGCCGATTTGCTGATGCGCATGGAAAAGGGCCTCACCGTCAACGGTAGAAAATACCTTCAATACATCCGCACCGCCGGCGAAGACATTGCCCACATCGTGACGCGATTGCGAGAGTTCTACCGCAAGCGCGAAGACAAGCAGGCGTCGCAGGCCGTCGCGTTGAACGCACTGGCCGAACAGGTCGTGGACATGACGCGGCCGCGCTGGCGCGACATCCCGCAGGAACGCGGCGTCACAATTGAAGTGGCCACAGACCTCGCGCCGGGCATTCCGGAAATCATCGGGCTTGAAAGCGAAATTCGCGAGGCACTCACAAACCTGATTATCAACGCCGTCGATGCGCTCCCGGAAGGCGGCCGGATCACTCTCAGCACGCGGCTGCAGACGGACTCAGATGCGCCCGGCAAGCGCAATAGTCTTGCGATTGTTGAAATCGCAGACACCGGAACCGGTATGACCGAAGAGACGCGCAACCGCTGTCTGGAGCCGTTCTACTCAACCAAGGGCACGCGCGGCACCGGCCTGGGGCTCGCGATGGTTTACGGGGTGATGGAGCGGCACGACGGGAAGATCGAGATCGATAGCGAACTTGGACAGGGCTCGACGTTCCGGTTGATTTTTCCGGTGCGCCGCCCGGTGCCGGCACTCGCGAGTGAAACCGGCAGTGCAGCGCGCATCGAGCCACTGCACCTGCTCTGCATCGATGACGAACCGCTGCTGCGCGAATTGATTGGAGAACTGCTGTCTCGCGATGGCCACCGCGTTCAGGTTTGCGACAATGGCAAGACGGGCGTCGATTGTTTCCTCGAAGCCTTCCAGCGCGGCGATCCTTTCGATGTCGTGATCACCGATCTTGGAATGCCTTATTTCGACGGACGCCAGGTGGCGAAGGCGATCAAATCCGCAGCGCCCGATACGCCCGTCGTGCTGCTCACCGGCTGGGGAGCGTTCATGAAGGAAGAACGCGACAACTCGCCGCAGGTGGATGGCATCCTCAGCAAGCCGCCACGCTCCGGTGAAATCCGCGAAATGCTCCAGCGCGTCATGCGGAAAGCGGAAGCCGGGAACCCAGTTGTGGCGTAGCCGCGCCGCTGGAGTGCCCGCCATTCGGATCAGGAATTTGCGGCCCTCTGCCAGGCTGCCGCTACGGGCTGGCGGCACGGATCACTCAAAATCGTAAACCACGACCTTCTTCACAAACGGCTTCACGTATTTGTCAACGAACTCGAGGTGCAGCGGATGAACCTGATAATCATCCTGCGCCTTCTTGTTCGCGAAGACGGTGTTCAAGGCAACTTGATAAGTTTGATCCACGACCGGCCGATGGCTGCCCGCCATTTTTCCGATGTGAAAATGCTGAATGCCCGGAATGGGTTTCAGGAACTTTTCAGCGCCAGCGATGACTTCATCCGCAGCTTGAGGTTGCGCCGGATCGGTCCAGAAAATCACAACATGTGAAAACATGCTGCGATTCTGGTTTTCACTTCTGCCGCAGCAAGCGCAAAAACGCGTTTCTCACCGCCAATGTGGCGGAGCGTAGGTGCCGACCACTTCAGCCTGATCCAGGACGTGCCCGGCCATGGCATGGTCGA
>CAMLLE010000091.1 GCA_946480555.1 uncultured Verrucomicrobia subdivision 3 bacterium | reverse complement strand
CGCGGATTGAAACGAGGTGGGCAGATCGGATGTGGTGGCCGCGACCCAGTCGCTCCGGTCTCAAACCCGGAGCGCGGATTGAAACGGGGTAGTGAGCGACAACGTCGTGACGGTGGAAGGTCGCTCCGGTCTCGAACCCGGAGCGCGGATTGAAACCGTGGGGGGGCGTGGCTCAGGTGAGGTGCATCACTTCGTGCGCGCAGCCGCTTGTGGAACCCAAGCGTGCGAAGCGACGCGCCTTGCCAGCGCCTATGATTTCTCAATGAATGCTGAGAGTTGAATGTTCGTCGTTGGCAGTTCGTTCTCGGATGGGTGAAAGCACAGGATTCATGTGCAATTCCCTGAAAATTTTTCACCCGCCGACGCGGCTGTTTGGGATTACGGAACGTTCGGCGAAAGGGCTTTGGACGGGCGTTTCCGCATACTTGCGGACCTTTGGGTTCTGTAAAAATCGGGATTGACGGAATTTTTCCTTTGCTGAAAACTCGCCACCGCTCAAAGAACCTAAGTCCACCACCAAACCCTGGGTTTTTTGGCGCGCAAAGCGTATGCGTAAGACTCAAGAATTGTCGGTTCATTGGTCGGTGCTCGCATGTTCGCTGGTATTGCTTCTGGGATCAGGATCAGGATCAAGGGCGGCCACTGCAACTCTCGAAAACTCCTCCCAAGATTTGGTCAATTGGGTTTATGGCCCAGCCAAGGCTGATCTGGGCGAGGCGGCTCAGATCGACATTCCTTCCGGATTCAAGTTTGCCAAGGCCACTGAAGCGGCGAGCATTCTCCGCGCAGCCGGCAACCCCACTCCCGCAACCGTCACCGGCCTGGTTGCACCGGTAAATGGCTCCTACATGGTGGTCTTCGAATACGCACCCATCGGATACGTGAAAACTTCCAGCGGCGATAAAGTCGATTCCGGCGCCGCACTCGAGGCCCTGCGCCAGGGCATCGCCCGGCAGAACATGGCCAGTCCAACTTTTTCAATGGATTGGGAAGCCGAACCCACCTACGACCATGCGCGCCAGACCGTTGAATGGGCCATCGCTGTCAGTGCAGGAAATCGCCGCTCGGTAAATCATGTGATGCGTCTCCTCGGTCGCGAGGGCGTTCTAGATGGCATTGCGATTTCTCCCGGTCTCAATTCAATTCCGCTCAAACAGCTCATGGCCGGTGTCTCCTTCAAATCCGGCTTCGCTTACGCCGATTTCCGCAAGGGTGACCGCGTTGCCAGGCACGGACTGGCGGATCTGATCGCTACCCAGGAACCCACTGTCGGTCCGCAGAAGACCTCTTACACGTGGGCATACGTCGGAGGCGGAGCAGGACTTCTGACGGTTGGCGGTTTCGTTTTGATGGTGCGCCGCCGCAGCAATTCCAAAATCCCCGCCCGGCGGCTTTCCGCGCTGGCCACGGCAGTGCAGGTCAACGGCCACGCCCTCAAGCAAGCCTTGCAGACCAACGGCCATTACCACGGCTCGCATGACGGCCACGCAAACGGACATGAAACCAACGGAAAGCTGCGTAAACGCCGCATCTTCGATTATCAACGGTTTTATTCCGACCTGATGTTTGAAGTCTCGGATCGCGCGCAAGTCTCAACCGATGTTCCGCAGCGCAAAACGGCCACGGCCATCGCCACCACCAGCATCAAACCGGTGGTGCATGGTGAGATGTCAGCCCTGACCAATGCGGGCCTGATTGAGCACCAGCGCCGGCTGATTGAAGAACAGCAGCGGCTGATTCGCGAACAGGCGAAGTTGATCGAAGAAAAATCACGCCTCATCCAGGAAAAGAACCAGGTGCTCGACAAGCAGGCAGAGCTCTTCGGGAACAACATTTTCTAGCCGTTCGCAAAGCCAATTTCCGGGGATGGAACCGCGCTGAATCCCGCCTGATTTCCTAACGACCACTAACCCTCCCAACTGAAAAAAGTCCGCCTCAAAAGGGCGGGCTTTTTTTATGCCCGAAAACGTCAGCCAAACACCTACAAAAAGACCCGTGCGATGTCCGACAGGATAATGCGCGTCAGACCGATTTCTGGTTCCCCACGTAAGCGGCATTGTGGCCACGCTTATGTGGAACAGAGTTAGCGCAATTTTTGGATTGATGGCGTTTTCAGTCGCGGCGGTTTTCGCCGACGGCAGCAGCGCCACCAAGGAATACGCCGTCCAGGTGACTGCCCAGGTGCAAGCCGCACCCGCGCAGGTCACGCTCGACTGGCTGCAGGATGCAGCGGTCGCGCCGGACAGCTACACCATTTACCGCCGCACTTCAGGGTCGGACTCCTGGGGCAACGGCACAACCCTTCCCGGTTCTCAGACCTCCTTTGTGGATCGTTCCGTCGCGACCGGCGGTTCTTACGAATATCAAATCGTGAAGAAGACGTCCGCGCACACCGGCTACGGCTACATCCAGACCGGCATTGAAGTTCCGGCAATTGAAAACCGCGGCAGGCTTCTGCTCGTGGTGGACAACACCCACGCCGCGGAACTCGCCGCCGAACTGGAACGCCTCCAGCTCGACATCACTGGCGACGGCTGGACGGTCACCCGCCTCAATGTGGATCGCTCCGCCAGCGTGCAATCAGTGAAGAGCCTGATCAAAGCGCAATACGACGCCGATCCGGCAAACGTGAAGGCCGTCTTCCTCTTCGGTCACATTCCGGTGCCCTACTCCGGTGACATTGCGCCCGATGGCCATTATCGCGAACACGAAGGCGCCTGGCCGTGCGATGGTTATTACGCCGACATGGACGGCGTCTGGACCGACACGCAAGTGAACACACGCCGCGCGAACGATCCGCGCAATCACAACGTCCCCGGCGACGGCAAGTTTGATCAATCCGTTTTCCCCTCATCGCTCGAACTGATGATTGGCCGCGTGGACCTGGCGAACATGCCCGGCCGCATGAGCCTGAATGGCGAAGCCACGTTCACCAGCGAAGTCGAGCTGCTCCGCAATTATCTGAACAAGAATCACCGCTTCCGCACCGGCCAGCTCGCCGCACCGGAACGCGCGGTGATCGGCGATTATTTTGGTGTGCGTGATGGCGAAGCATTTGCCGCCAGCGGCTGGCGCAACTTTGCGCCGTTCGTTGGTTCAGCGAACATCACGGCCCTGAACAGCGAAGGCACCTGGATTCCCACGCTCAGCAGCAACGCCGCGCTCTGGTCTTACGGTTGCGGTTCGGGCAGCTACACCAGCATCGGGGGCATCGGCCAGATCGGCAGTTACCGCGATGGCGTCACAACGGAACTGGTGAACAGCAATCTCAAGTCGGTGTTCACCATGCTCTACGGCAGCTGGCTCGGTGATTGGGATTCCGAGGACAATATTCTCCGCGCCGTTCTCGCGACGCCGGAATACGGTTTGGCCAGCCTCTGGTCCGGCCGGCCGCATTGGTTCCTGCATCACATGGCGATTGGCGAGCCGATCGGTTTCAGCACCCTGCTCACGCAGAACAACGGAAACAACGGCGCGTATCGCAGCCAGCGGAACAACTGCGCCGGCTGGATTCACAGCGCGCTCATGGGCGACCCGACACTCCGCATGCATGTCGTGACTCCGCCTTCCGCCGCGATGGCTCAATTGCACAACGGCACAATGCTGCTCACCTGGACCGCTGCAGCCGGCGCCCAGGGCTACAACGTCTATCGCGCGTTGAATCCGGAAGGCCCGTTTACACGCGTAAACGAAACCGTGATCACAGACACGCTGTTTGCCGAAGACAGTGAACTCGCGGCGAACGCGACTTACATGGTGCGCGCGGTGAAGCTTCAGGAATCGCCCAGCGGCAGTTATTACAATCTCAGCCAGGGCACATTCGCTCCGGCCGTCAGCCAGCCGCAGGATCTCGCCGTCGCAACGAACAGCCCGACGCTCGCCGCAACCACGAGTCTCAAGCCCGTGTCGGAATTTTCAAATGAGCGCCTCACGCCAACCAGCACGAGCGATCAAGTTTGGTACAACGATTCCCTTCCAGCGGGCGCAGTTCGCGACGCGAGCGGTGGCGACACCTGGAACTGGGTGAACAGCAATCCCGCTCCGTTCTCCGGCAACGCCGCGCATCAATCCGCGATGGGCACTGGCCTGCACCAGCATTTCTTCAGCGGCGCCGCGCCGATGAACGTGGCCGCTGGCGACAAGCTCTTCCTTTACGTTTACATCGATCCCGCCAACGTTCCCGGACAGCTCATGCTGCAGTGGAGCGATGGCAATTGGGAACACCGCGCTTACTGGGGCGAAAACTATCTCTGGTGGGGAACGGACGGCACCGCGAGTTCACGTCGCATGGGCGCCATGCCCGCCGCGGGACAATGGGTGCGCCTCGAAGTTCCGGCTTCGCTCGTTGCACTGGAAGGCCGCTCCGTGACCGGGATGGCATTCACCCTGTTCGGCGGACGCGCCACGTTTGATTACGTCGGACGCACGACGGCCACCACCACGCCCACGACTCCTCCGCCCACCACGCCGAGTTCGGCTGTGGATGTTCCCTGGGTGAACGACGGTTTACCGACCGGCGCTGTTGCTGACGCCAGCGGCGGAGACACATGGAATTGGGCATCCAGCCCGGTGCAATCAGGTTCCAAGGCGCATCAGTCCTCCACGAGCGACAGCTTGCACCAGCATTTCTTCACGTCCGCCACGGCTCCCATGATCGTGAACGCCGGTGACAAACTTTACACCTACGTTTACGTCGATCCTTCGAATCCGCCCGGCCAGATCATGCTGCAATGGTTCGATGGTTCTTCTTGGGAGCACCGCGCCTACTGGGGTGCGAATCATCTCTGGTGGGGCACGGATGGCACTGCCAGCTCACGCCGCGTCGGTGCGATTCCAACCGCCGGCCAATGGGCGCGCCTCGAAGTGCCCGCTGCGCAGGTTGGTCTCGAAGGCCGCACCGTCAGCGGAATGGCGTTCACGCTGTTCGGCGGAAAAGTCACCTGGGACAACTCGGGCAAATCCTACGGCGGCACGACGACCACTCCCGTCACGAATAATCCGCCAGTGGTGAACACCAATACGCCGGCGCCGACGCCGACGAATTCAACTCCGAGCACGCCGACGAACACCACACCCGTCGTCACCAACTCGACACCCGTTGTGACGCCGCCCGTGAATTCGCCGCTCCCGGCCAGCAGCACCAACGCGCTTCTGCCCGGCACCAGCATCATCGACAACGTGCTGCTGCAGATGCCAAAGGTCGGCGATTACGGCCTGCACGTGCTGACGCCGACGCTGCTCGAATTGAAGATGTTCAACACCATGGATCAGGGCGCGTCCGCTCCCTCCACGTGGAATCTCGTGAACAACCTTACATTCATCGCGCCAGCATTGAACCAGTTCGCGGTCACCGTGAACGGCCAGTCCATTCTGGTCACAGGTGTAGGATTCAAGCGCCGTCCACTCTACGCGCCGCTCGTGAACTACGATCTGCGCATTGAGAACTCCCTTTACCTCCAGCTCGCCGCGCCGGTTGCGGACAATCAAACGGTCGTGGTGCAAAACCCGAACGGCTCGCTCTGGAACAACAGCCTGGTTTACACGACGAAAGTGGATCCGCTGCGCTACAGCCCGGCCATCCATGTGAACCAGGAAGGTTACATGCCGAACTACCAGAAGAAGGGCATGGTCGGCTATTACATCGGCAACCTCGGTGAAATGCCAGTCACCGCGTCCGCCGGCTTCAAGCTCGTGGACAAGAACGGCAACACCGTCTTCACCGGCTCGCTCACGCATCGGCCTGATGTCGGTTACACCTACACGCCAACGCCTTACCAGAAGGTTTACGAAGCGGACTTCACGAGCTTCAACACGCCCGGCGAATATCGCCTCGTCGTGCCCGGTCTCGGCGCGTCATTGCCGTTCAACATCACCGAAGGCGTGGCAATGAACTTCGCGCGCACTTACGCGCTGGGCTTGTATCATCAGCGCTGCGGCACCGACAACGTAATGCCGTTCACGCGCCACACGCATGCAAACTGCCATACGCGCGCGGCGAACATTCCCGCTTCCGCATCTGAATTCCCGTTCACGTGGAGCAAGATCGCGGAATACGCGAACATCACGAATCCCGACAATCCGCAATCTGCCGCGCCGAAACTCACCGGCCCGTCCGCGCAGTTGTATCCTTTCCAGCGCACCGGCACGATCGACGTTTCCGGCGGCCATCACGACGCGGGCGATTACAGCAAATACACGCTCAACAGCGTGGCGCTGATTCATTACCTCACATTCGCTGTCGATTCGCTGCCCGGCGTGAAGTCGCTCGACAACATGGGTCTTCCGGAAAGCGGCGACGGCATCAGCGACGTGCTGCAGGAAGCCAGGTGGGAAGCGAACTTCCTCGCGAAATTGCAGGACACAGACGGCGGATTCTACTTCCTCGTCTATCCGCACAACCGCGAATACGAAGGCAATGTGCTTCCGGAAAATGGCGATCCCCAGCTCGTCTGGCCGAAGACTTCCACCGCAACGGCAGCTTCCGTGGCCGCGCTGGCGGAAATCGGTTCCTCGCCGACTTTCAAGGCCGCGTATCCGCAGGAAGCCGCGATGTATCTCGCGAAGGCGAAACTCGGCTGGCAGTTCCTCATGGACGCCATCAATCGTTACGGCCGCAACGCGATCTATCAAAAGATCACGCATTACGGCGATGACTTCGGCGACAACGACGAACTCGCGTGGGCCGCGGCCTCGCTGTTCGCCGCGACTGGCGAAGCGCAGTATCAGCAGAAGCTCATGGAGTTTCTGCCCGATCCGACCAATCCGGCGACCTTTCGCTGGGGCTGGTGGCGTTTGTTCCTGAGCTACGGCAACGCGATCCGCAATTACGCTTTCGCAGCGCGCAGTGGACGTTTGCCGGCAAATCAACTGAACGCCGCTTACCTCGCGAAGTGCGAAGCGGTGATTGTGGCCGCGGGGGACGACTACGTCACCTGGTCGAAGCAGAACGCCTACGGCTCGAGCTTCCCCGACGCGACCAAACGCGTGCGCGGTGCCGGCTGGTATTTCTCCAGCGAACAGGCATTCGACATGACGGTCGCCTACCAAATCACGCCGAAGCAGGATTACATCAACGCGATTCTCGCGAACATGAACTTCGAAGGTGGCTGCAACCCGGTGAACATGTCCTACGTCACGGGCATGGGCTGGAAGCGCGAACGCGACGCCGTTTCTCAATACGCGGCGAACGACCGGCGCATCATTCCGCCAACCGGCCAGCCGATTGGAAACATCCAATGGGGCTTCAGCTACCTCGATCTGTATCGCGGCAATCTGACGGCGCTCACGTTCCCGCACGACGAATCCACCGTGGCTCCCCATCCGTTCTACGATCGATGGGCGGACAGCTGGAACGTCAGCACGGAATACGTCACCTTCCTGCAGGCGCGCGCGCTGGCCACGTTTGGCTTCCTCGCAGCGCAGACTTCGCTCAAGACGCAGGCGTGGAAATCCGCGCAAGGCCAGATCGTGGCTTCGGGCAACATGGCCGGTCCGATCAGCTTCTCGCTGCAGGCGAATGGCGTGGACCTCAGCCAGGCGCGCATCGTTTGGGAAACGCGCGATGGCGAACCTTACATTGGCCAGACCTACACGTTCACGCCCAAGAACAGCGGCAAGCAATGGATCGAAGCGGAAGCACAACTTCCCGACGGGCGCCGCGTTTTTGCTGTGGCTGAATTCGATGCAAAGACCGCGAACGTGGTCTGGGTGGATGACAATCTCCCGGCAGGCGCTTATCCCGCTTCGGATGGCGGCGATTCCTGGAGCTGGGTCACCAGCCCCGCGCCAGCCTCAGGCTCGATGGTGCATGCTTCGGCAATCGCTTCTGGCATTCACCAGCACTTCTTCCGCGACGCGACGGCGACCATGAAGGTGGAAACGGGTTCCGTTCTCTACACCTACATCTATCTCGACCCGGCGAATCCGCCGAGCGAAGTGATGTTGCAATACTACGACGGCAGCTCCTGGGAATACCGAGCCTACTGGGGCGCGAACGACATCCCCTACGGAGTCGATGGCACCGTCAGTCGCCGTCGCGTCGGCAATCTCCCGGCCGCCGGCCAGTGGGTGCAATTGAAAGTGCCCGCGAGCCAGCTCGGGCTTGAAGGCAAGACGCTCACTGGAATGGCCTTCGCGCTGAACGGCGGACGCGCTTACTGGGATGCGGCGGGATTGATCAATCCATCCGCCACAAACACACCGGCGACACCGACGGTCTCCGTCGCCGCCGCTGACGGTTCGTTGGTTGGCAACAAGCCCGGCGTGTTTACCTTCACGCGCAGCGGCAGCACGAGCAGCGCCTTGACGGTGAACTATTCACTCGCGGGCACGGCCTCGATCGGCATCGATTACAACGTGCCTTCAACCGCGACGGCCGACGCCACAGGCGCGTCCACCAGCGCGATCCTGGCGGCCTCCACCGTCACGATCCCCGCGGGCGCGAGCAGCGTCACGCTGAACATTGCGCCCAATGCCACGACCAATGCGGTCGGCGCGAAAACCGTCACCGCCACCGTCGCGGCAAACAGCGCGTATCAGGTGGCGTCGCCCGGCAATGCCACGCTCACGATTCTCGGCAACACCGTCGCAAAACCGAACCTTTCGGTCAGCACCGGCACGCCGACGCTTTCCTGGGCGAGCACCGCTGGAGCTGGCTACCGCATCGCCTACAAGAACAACCTGGGCGACGCACAATGGACTTATCTGCCAAACACCATTACGGCGAATGGCTCGGTGACCACGTGGAGCGACACCAGCAAAGCCGCGCAACGATTCTACCTGATCCAGCAGGTTCAGTAGTTCACAGACCAAACCCACAAAGCACGGCAACGCCAGCGCCCGCTGGCGTTGCCGGTTCCATTTCAGGTAGGAGACGAGGTGACGAGTCTTAGGCGGAACGATGCAGTTGGAATCGAAACGCTGTCTCTGGGTAGCGCCTATTTGAAGC
>CAMLLE010000090.1 GCA_946480555.1 uncultured Verrucomicrobia subdivision 3 bacterium | reverse complement strand
TTGCCATACTTCTCGGAAACGCGAGCGGAACGTTCGAGCAAGCGGCTGTGCAGGTAGAACACGTCACCCGGATAAGCCTCGCGACCGGACGGACGCTTGAGCACCAGCGACACTTGACGGTAAGCAACGGCTTGCTTGGAGAGATCGTCGAAAATGATCAACGCGTCCATGCCGTTATCCATGAACCATTCGCCCATTGCCGCACCAGCGAACGGAGCGAGATATTGGTTCGCGGCAGAATCGGACGCCGCAGCCACAACGACGATGGTGTATTCCATTGCGCCGGCTTTTTCGAGTTCCGCGATCACGCGGGCGATGTTCGACTGCTTTTGACCGACGGCGACGTAGATGTTGTAGATCGGGCGGAAGTCCTTCGGGAACGTGCCGTCAGACTGCTTCGCCTGATTGTTAATGCGGGCCTGATTGATCATCGTGTCCACGCCGATCGTGGTTTTGCCCGTGGAACGGTCGCCAATGATCAATTCGCGCTGGCCGCGGCCAATCGGAATCATCGCGTCAATCGCCATGATACCGGTCTGCACCGGCTGGCTGACGGATTTACGCTTCACGATGCCGGGAGCGATCTTTTCGACGGGGTAGAAAGCGCTTTCCTTGATCGGGCCTTTACCATCGACCGGACGACCGAGCGTGTCCACCACGCGACCGAGCAGGCCTTTGCCGACTGGAACCGAGAGCAGCTTGCCCGTGGTCTTGACCTCGGAGCCTTCATGCACCGAGAGGTAATCGCCGAGAATGATTGCGCCAACTTCGGTTTCTTCGAGGTTCAGCGCGATGCCGACAACTCCGTTTCCGAAGTCGAGCATCTCGTTGAGCATCGCGTCGGTGAGGCCTTCGATCTTGGCGACGCCGTCCGAGATTTCGCGGACGATGCCGACGTTCTGCTTCGCGACGGACGTCTTCACGCCTGCGATTTGCGCTTCAATTTCCTGGAGAAGATTGCTCATATCAGATTTCGTTTCCGTTCTTCGTAAATCGTAAATTACAGACTGGCTTCAAGTGCGGCGAGGCGCGCCTTCACGCTGCCGTCATAAACATCGCTGCCCACTTTGATTCTCAGACCGCCAATTAATGACGGGTTCTGCGCGAAAGAAATGCTCAAGCCATTCCCATACAACTTGGCGAGCTGGCTGGTGACTGATGCCTGGAGTTCCGGTGAAACGGGAGCAGCACTCTCAACCACAGCGGTGCGACGCTCGATGTCGAGCTTCACTAGTCGTTGGAAGTGCGAGAGGATTGCTTCAAAACCGCGCGGCTTCAACGCGATCAGCTGCGCCACCACCTGCTTGGCTTTGGCCTCATCGAGAACACCATTCACAACGCAGCTCCGGAAGAGTTGCTTGGCATCGCGACGGGCTTGTTTGGTGATTTTCATTCCACGCTTTGCTGGATTTGAAATTTCAAAATTGAAATCTCAGATTACCGAACCAACTGTTTCGCGGTTTCGTCTGCCAGACGTTTCTGGTCGTCGGCGGTCAGGATTTTGCCTGTGACTGTGGCCGTCGTTTGAACAACCAAACGACCGACTTCCCGCTTCAGTTCAGCCAGCATGCGCGCGTGATCGGCGGCGGCGGCTTCGCGGGCTTTTGAGATAATCTGCTCAGCGGCAGCAATCGCTTTCTGCGTTTCAGCTTCCTGCACCTTCGCTGCAGCAGCGCGAGCGTCTTCAATCGCCTTGTTCGCCTGAACGTTGGCCTGGCTTAGAATTTCCTGAGCCTTCGCCTGGGCGCTCGCGAGGTCCTGTTTGATTTTGTCCGCGTCAGCCAGCGATTGCGCGATGCGCTCGCGGCGTTCTTCGAGGACTTTCAGGATCGGCTTATAGGCAAAGCGATGCAGGAGGAACGCCACCACGCAAAAGCTGATGACCTGCGAAATGAAAAGCTGCGTATTGAAACCGAACGTCTCGCCGGTTTCCTTGGCAATATCAGCCAGCCCTGCGGCGGCAAACAGAATATCAGGATTCATAGACAATCAAACGAACGGAAGGCGCGGAGCCTTTCGGCCCCGCGCCAGATCACTTACTTCGCCAGGAAGATCGCGAAGAACACGATACCTTCCGCGAACGCGGTGCTCAGAATCGCCTGCACGAGGATCTTGGTCGCAGCGCCAGGATTCCGGCCGACCGCTTCCGATGCCTTCATACCGATGAGACCGACACCCAGGGCCGCGCCCAAACAGGCGAGACCGATGTGAATGCTACCCGTCATATGTTTGTTACCTTTCGTTGTATCGCCGCCTCCCGCGATTGAACACGGTCAAGAGGGCGAAAGTGTGAAATCAATGTTCGCCCGCGGGGTGATGCCCCTCGTCGTGCGTGCAGATCAACAAGGTGAAGACCGCCGTCAGGAGCATGAACACCAGTGCTTGAACAATACCGACCAAAAGCTCCATCGCGTAGAACGGCAGCGCCAGCAGCCAGCCGAACGCAGCACCGCCCATCATCGCCATGGATTCCAGCATGTTCTCGCCGGCAAAAATATTTCCGTAGAGCCGGAAGCTGAGCGAAACCGGGCGGAACAGAATTGAAACCACTTCCAGAACGCCCACCAGAACGAATACGGCGATCATCAAAACCTTCAAAAGCCCTGCGGTGTCACCCTTGGGTCCGAACAGGTGAAGAATGAATCCGCCGGGACCATTTGATTGAAGCGCCCAAACCGTCCAGCAGACAAAGAAGATCATCGCCATCGCCAAGGTCATGTTCAGATCAGCGTTGGCACCACGCAGCAATGGACGGGAAATGTGATGCAAGTGACCGTTTGCGTCCGGCGTTCCCCACCCGATTGTGCCCACGCCCGGGAACAAACCCGCCCAGTTCGTGAAAAGAATGAAGATGAAAACTGTTGCGAAGAACCAGAACGTCTTTTTCACGAGATCGTGCCCGATGATACCTTCGAGGAAGTTGTAGAGTCCTTCGACCAGCCACTCCCAGAAGTTCTGCGCGCCTTGCGGAACGGCCTTGATGTTTGCAGTCGCAACGCGGGCAAAAACAATCACCACCAAAGCGACGATCCACGTCATGATCATTGAGTTGGTCACCAAGAAAGGACCTACTTTGAAACGCGGAGCATCAGCGGTGAGTCCGTGATGTTCTTCCTGATGTGCAGCGGGGTGCTGATGCACATCATTGTGGACAGCGGCGGATGGCGCCTGAAGGGTTTCGCCGGTTGCGGGTGCGCCATGCGAATCTGCTGCCAGAACGGCCAGCGGTGCACCAGCTACTAACAGCCACAGTAAAATGACTCGGACCAGTTGCATTCGGTAAAAAGAACCGCGCCAAGGGACACCAATCCCGTTGTGTTCTTGGGCGGAGCGGCGGTGAAGTTGTCGTATCGTGAAAATTTTCACAAGGACTTTTTTCTCTAAAAACTCCATTGAATCGCGCCTCATTCTAAATATCAGTGGGATTAACCCGCATCCTCAAGAGCTTAATGCCGATCACTTTTCTCTTCTCAGAGTTGTCCTGTTGGGTTCAGCATCAGGCCATGGCCCACGAGGAACTTCAGGAGCAAATCAAAGCGCTCGGCATTACATCGATTCGCCGCCACATTTTCCTATGTGCCGACCCGGAGAAGCCGAAATGCGCCTCGCGTAAAGAGACCATCAAATCTTGGGACTACTTGAAGAAGCGACTGAAGGAACTGGATCTTTCCGGACCGGAACCGCTCGTTTACCGAACCAAAGCGAACTGCCTTCGCATCTGCGTGGAAGGTCCCATCGCCGTCGTCTATCCGGAGGGGGTTTGGTACCGCAACTGCACGCCTGATGTTTTAGAGCGAATCATTCAGGAGCATCTGATTGAAGGAAGGCCGGTGAAGGAATACGCCTTTGCAGAAAATCCGCTTGAGGTCGCCAAATGAAATACTTGCATCGCTCAAGACGCCGATTCGCAGCCAATTATTTCTCGACAATGGGTATAAACCACCAATAATCACCGCATAATTTCTGGAGGTTTATGGCACGGCTGCACGTTAAAACGACCGGACTGGAACGCGAGATCATCGAACTGAAAATCGGTTCGAACCTCATCGGACGCAGTCCCGAAACTGATTTCCCGCTCACCCACCCGACGATTTCCACGCTGCATTGCGAATTAGTTCTCAGTGACACCGGAGTGATTCTCCGCGACCTGGAATCCACCAACGGAACTTTCGTTAACGACCAGCGTATTCGCGAAGCGGTTTTGCTGCCCGGCCATAACGTGCGCCTAGGTGATGTGGAGCTGTTCGTCGAGAATACTGAAGCGAAGGTGGCAATTCCCAAGTTCGCAAACACCGATTTGCCTGCCCCGCCCATGGTTTCCGCCGAAGGTGCGATGATTTGCCCCCGCCACCCGCATTCCCCGGTGGCGTTCCAATGCACCGCCTGCCAAGAAGTGATGTGCAACACCTGCGTACATCGACTTCGCCGCAAAGGCAGCAAGAACGTGCTCCTGCTCTGCCCGCAATGCAGCCAGCCAGTCAAACTCATCGGCGAGCCGGAGAAGGCAAAAAGACGCTCCTTCTTCGCGCGGGTTGGCGAGACTGTGAAGCTCAAGCTCACGCGCTCGATCAACACACAAAAGTGACCGGCCCGTGTTGGATGCGGATGCAGGGATTCCAGGAATCCACGGTGTGGAATTGCACGGGGATGCGCCGGGACTGACGGGCACAACCGTTTGAGCGGCATCGCGCGCCTCGTTCAAATCGGGACAACTCAACCAGCTTCAGAGCAGTGATCCGTCTGCATCCCATGCGAATAAGAGGTTCGCTCAGACGGATTGGTTCCTGAATTTTTCGTTTCGCTTCCGTGGATGACGCCACAGAATGCGATAAATTTAAATTTGCGGGAACAAACAGCCGCAGGCGTGCTCCTATCAACGATGTTGCAGTATGGCTTCAGCACTGGATTTTGAAAGCGTGGTGGCCCGCTTTTACGAGCCGCTTTACCAATTTGCTTTCAGCCTGACGCGATCGGAAGCTGACGCCTGCGACCTCACGCAACAGACGTTTTATGTCTGGGCCAGAAAAGGCCACCAGTTGCGTGACAACGCAAAAGTGAAGACCTGGCTGTTTACGACGTTGCACCGTGCGTTCCTCGAAACGCGCCGGCGATCCACCCGTTTCCCCCATCACGAGTTGAGCCAGGTTCCACTGGAACTCCCCACCCTCACTCCGGACCAGGCTACCCGTTTGGATTCCGCGCAAGTGTTGCAGGCGCTCGGGCAAATCGACGAAGTATATCAAGCGCCCGTGGCGCTGTTTTACCTGGAGGATTGCTCCTACAAGGAGATTGCAGAAATTCTCGAGGTGCCAATTGGCACCGTGAAATCCCGCATGTCCCGCGGAATTGTCCAACTTCAAACGCTGCTCACCGGAACCACGGGTCAGCGCAGAACCGCATGACCACTTCCGAAGCGAAAGAACTGCTGCTGCTTTACCGGCCGGGTACTGCTGACGTGGATGATCCCGCATTCGCGGAAGCCATGAGGTTATGTGAACGTGATGCGGAATTGGGGCGGTGGTTTGAGCAACATTGCGATACGCACAACATCTTGCGTGGCAAGTTCCGGCAGCCGCGTTTCCCGGAAGGATTCAAGGAACAAATCCTGGCTGAGCGCCCCCGCATCGAGAACAAATCGCGATCTTTCGCCGGTTTGAAACGGACGGGAGTCTCCATTCTCGCGCTGGCAGCCATCGCGCTGGCATTGTTCATATTGCGTCCTGAGACCGAGGACACCGGTCTGTCGGGCTTTCAGCATCGGATGGTCGGGATTGCATTGCGCAGTTACGGCATGGATTTGCATTCGGATAATTCCGAACGGATTCGGAGCTTCCTCGCCGAGCGAAAGGCCATCTCAGATTATGTGCTGCCTTCCGGACTGCAAACGCTGAAGCCGCTGGGTTGCGTCGCGACGACGTGGCAGGGAAAGCCGGTTTCGATGATATGCTATCGATCTGGCAAACCGCTCGCACCAGGACAGGTCAGCGATCTCTGGCTCTTCGTTGCGGAAGATTCCTCCGTCAAAGGCAGTCCGAAGACGGCAATTCCAGAGTTTAGCACGGTTTATCGATCCACCGCGGCAACGTGGACTCAGGACGGAAAGACCTACGTTTTGGCAGTTGATGGCGACCAGCAATTGCTGCGGAAGTTTTTGTGAAGCCTGCCTGAACGGGGGGGGTGGCCGCCCTCAGCCGATGCAATCCCGGCTGAGTTCGCTCCAAGGTTCGCTTCTCGCAGGTCTTTCAATCGGAAGGCCGACGGCGTTTCAGGCGCAATCAGTTGTCTCGGAAAGGAAGATCGGGCATGTGGCGAGCCGCAGGAGAGAACCGAAGATTCGAACTTCGAACCGAAACCCAACTCACTAGTGGTAATACTCTGGCTTCCGTTCCACGCTCATGGTGGAGAGAACCCAGAGGAAATCCTGAAGATCGTAGCTCTTCAGCGCTTTCGGAGGAAGGACGACACCCGGTTGCACGGGCTGACGTGTGCTAGCGCGGCGCCAACGATGCATTTCCGAGTGACCATCCGCAAAAGACAACACGCCCGAACCGTCATGATCGGACGAAGGAAGATCCTTCCATTCGGGTGTGTCTGACCGGTTCAGGAAATAGCCGTCCTGAATCGTATTTGGATGTTCTTCAATGAACATGAAGATGTCCGATGGTCGGGGAATTGACGTGTGATTAAAGAACTGGAGGTAGGCCGGGTTGTTTTCGTTGTAGCCCTGCTGTGTTGTGATTCCCGCGTCGCCCACCATCGCATTCATAGAATAGCTGCGGGCCCGCTTGTCCCAGCCGGCACTGCTCTGAATGCTGCTGACATTAAAATCCGTCGGGCAACGATAGACCGAAGCGGAACCGCCGGTGTAAGGCCCGATCCCAGAGGCGAGCAACGCCGCTGAATTGGTGTTGTCGGGCGAAAGCTCCCAATCCAGAACATTGTTTGCCCAGTTTTTCTCCATCACCGTGGAGGAGGCATTTCGCTTTTCAAAGTTGTAGGGAAGATTCCCACGATGATCGTCTGAATAAATGAAGGTGGCCACCGTCAATTGCCGGGTGTTGTTCAGGCTGTAAACACCTTGTGCCCTAGATTTCGCGCGAGCCAGCGCCGGAAGGAGGATGCTGGAGAGAATTGCAATGATGGCGACAACCACGAGCAGCTCCAATAAGGAGAAGGCTTGCCGGTGGGGCGCCGGAGAGTTGTTGGCTGGTTTGGGTATGATGCTCATGACGAGCCTTGCGCGCGCAGCCGCTTTCAACGCAATTTCCAACCGGATACTTACGCGTTTCGTTTCCCGGTGTCAACTATCAGGAACGATGGGAAAACACCTACAAGAATTCCTCGTTCAAGGCACTCACTCGCGGCCCAGCATTAGTCGGCAGCTCCTCGCTGCAATGGGTATCGACACGCTTCCGTTGCCTTCTCGCCGAACCCGCGGCGGGCATCCCACACGGGCGCGTTCGTGAGTTCCGCGAAAGTGAAATGCGCCTCCAGCCGCCCCGACTGACTCCTCTGGACCAATCGCAACGGTAGCGCAAACCCATGGTTCGCAGGAGCAAAGGACCGGCTGGGCACCACCAGGAGCCGAACCGCCGTGTCGTCGTTCATCGGAACGAGGACATCCACCACCTCGCCGATCTTGTGCCGGGACTCTCCGAACACGGGATTTCCCATCAGATCGCTGGCGAGCGCGGTACGCGCTTTTCGGGCGAGGGTTCCGCTGACTTCCCGACTTGTTTGCGTTAGTTCCCCGGTGGAATTCCCACTGTCCACCCTTCCAGGGAATGTGTTTTCTTGGCGAAAGTGCCGGTGAATGCGTTTCATCTCGCCGGGATCTGCCAAGGAATTCACTTGATCCGTCTTAAACTCTGGTGCTTCGCTCCATTCCTTCCAACTCGCGTTGAGCGCGATTATGTCCCGTTTGGCGGTGGCGGGCGAAAGCAACTGAGGAGGCACGGCCCGCAACGGCTTGCGCGACGCAAAAAAACCCTCCGGTCCGAGCAACACGGCACGAATCGCCCCCCTGTCCAGGTCGAGCAAAACCTCCCGAATTCGGCCTAACTCGATGCCGTCCCGGTTTTCAACCGTCATCCGCATCAGCTGGCTGACGCGAAACAATGGCGAGCTGTTCGTAACTTCAGCGTTCGCGCATAGGCTTTCAAAAATCAATCCGATTACCGCCAGCTGCAGGAAACGTCTGGTATTCGAGACAAGACACTGCATTCGGAAGGAGTATTCGACAGGATGCGACGGCCTGCATTGGGGTCGTTCCCGACGTGGGTCCGGCAGAGTTTTTATCCAGCGGAGCACTTCGTTGGAAGAAACTCCCCTCCGAAGGACACGGATGAATACCGCTCAGAATGGAGATTCAGCTTTCTTTGGATATCACCTGGACATCGCGGTTGGTGATCCCGCGTGCAGATTCTTCCGTCCCTCTGTGGTCAACATTCAACTCCGCTGCACAGATCAAATCGTCTGGCTCAAATATCCGCCGTCCACGCGAATGTCGGTTCCGGTCACAAACCCGCTCGCCTTGGCACTGGCCAGGAAGACCGCCGCACCGATCAGTTCGTGTGCTTCACCGAACCGATTCATGGGGGTGTGACCCCAAATGGATTTCGTGCGGGCAGTCGGTGAACCATCATCGTTGAACAGGAGTTTACGATTCTGTTCCGCCGGGAAGAATCCGGGCGTAATGGTATTCACGCGTACTCCTTTGGGCGCCCATTCACGGGCCAGAAACAGGGACAAGTTCAGCACGGCTGCCTTCGAAGCCGAATACGTCACGACGCGCGAAAGCGGAAGATGCGCTGAGACGCTCGCGATGTTGATGATACTCCCCTTCCCTCGCGCCACCATCCCAGGACCGAACTCCTGGCATGGCAGGAAAACGCCGCCGACGAGATTAAGATCGAAATTCGCATGCCACGCCTCCAGCGGAATCTTCTCAAACGGGTTGTCCGGCGTAACTGTGACTTTGGGATCGTTTCCGCCAG
>CAMLLE010000089.1 GCA_946480555.1 uncultured Verrucomicrobia subdivision 3 bacterium | reverse complement strand
CCGGTACAGCTCCGCCACATCGTTCGCCAGCCCGCGCTGAACCAGGAGGGTGATCAGATCAGGTGCGATGGAAATGTCCATCACTTCGGGTGAACACCAGTGTGTGATGAGTCTGCGGATCCGGGCGGGGCAATCGAGATTCGGGCACGCGCTGTCGTGCAGTCGTGCGGTGGCTTCCTCGTACAATGGCGAACCGCACTCGGGACACTTGCGGTGGGGATCGAACTGCGATCCCGAAGTAAAAAGCTTTTTGAAGAGGCTAAACATGGGAACCCGGGCGGTTCGGGGGTGCGGGGCGATCCTTGGAGATACGCGGACGGACGGCGCGCGCTCCGTTGTCATGCATGGCCGTTTCCATTTGCAGTTTCGCCGGGTTCATTCTTGCGGGCGCGTTTCTCGGAAAAAAAAGAAAGAAGCAGTCCGCGGCATTCCGCTTCACGCACACCGGAGGTGATCGGGCAGCGATGATTCAGCGTGGGAAATTGAAGCAGGTTCAACGCGCTGCCTGCCGCGCCGCCTTTGGGATCGAACGCCCCAAACACCACGCGCGCCAGTCGCACATGCACGATCGCTCCGGCGCACATCGGGCACGGTTCCTTGGTCACGTAGAGCGTGCAATCCGTGAGCCGCCAGTCGCCAGCCGCCTGCTCCGCCTGCGTCACGGCCAGCATCTCGGCATGGGCGGTGGCGTCCTTGAGCAGTTCCACCTGGTTGTAGGCGCGGGCGATGATGCGGCCGTTGCGGACGATGACAGCGCCCACCGGAACTTCATCGGCTTCGTAAGCTTTTGCTGCCTGGCGCAGCGCTTCGCCCATGAAATAATGGTCGCTTTCCAGATCGATGATTGGTTCGTCCATGGCTCAGCGTTTCGAATGTTCGTCCCAGGCTTCCTCCAGGATCCAGTCGTTCCGGCCGTCGGTGTGACAATGGCAATGTGCCGCAAAGAATCCGCCGCGATATTTCCAAAACCATGGCCAGATGGTTTCACGATCCGTTTGCGGCAACGGAAGGCGGTCGAGTTCGGCGCGATCGAAAAAACCAAAGCAACCTTCGCGATGATCCGGAGGCACGGCCGTGAACCGGCGTTTCACTTCGAACAGGAACATCAGCCAGTGGCTTTGCCCAAGGAAGCCGTGTTCGCTCACCATCGCAGCGAGGTGCAGGTCGGAGGTTTGCAGCTGCACCCCGAGTTCTTCCTCCGCTTCGCGAATGGCGCAGGCGTAGGGGGATTCACCGATGTCCGTGTGCAGCTTGCCGCCGCAGGGGCTCCAGAGGCCGCGATTCGGTTCGTGGTTGCGCTGGAGCAACAGCACGCGATCCGCTTCGTCGAAGCAGTAAAGCAGTGTCGCGATTTTGTAGGGCAAAGCCATGTTGCGGCAGGATGTTTCCCACTGGATGAAGACGGCGCGAGCAGAAAGTGGTTGAAACATTCAACATTCAACGCCAGCTCTCCCTCAAGGGTAAGTTTGGGATGCGCATGGGTGCAGGTTCGCACGGTCGTTCGGCGGACTAGAACATTCGGCAGGTTTGACACGCGGTGGCGGCCCGGCATATTCAGCGCGACCCATGAACAGGTTTCTTTTCGTCACTGGCGTATTGTTGTCTTTTGCTGCCGTCGGATTCAGCCGCGACATCGAACAGTTCTTCAATGTCAACTGTGCCAATTGCCATGGCCGCAATCTCGAAGGCGGGCAGGCGCCGTCGCTGCTTACCGACAATTGGAAACATGGCAGCGATGACGCCAGCGTGGCGCATTCGATTCGCGAAGGCTACGTCACGAACGGAATGCCCGCTTGGAAAAGTGCGCTTTCCGAGGCGGAAATCCGCGCCATGGTGGTGTTGATCCGGGAGAAGCGAGCGAATGCCTTGCGCCGCCAGCTCACATTCGCCAAACCGGAGGAGGATCAACTTGTCTCGAGCAAGGAACACGCCTTCCGCATCAAGACCGCCGTGAATGGTGTGCGGGCGCCGTGGTCAATCGCGTTCCTGCCCGACGCGCGCATGCTGGTCACGGAATTTGATGGCGCGCTGCGGTTCGTCCAGAACGGCGAATTGCAGCCGGCCGTGGACGGCGTGCCACAGGTGCGCCGGCAAGGGCAGGGCGGAATGCTGGCTGTCGCGGCGCATCCGGGCTACGCGACGAACGGCTGGATTTATCTTTCGTTCGCGGATTCTTCCGCCAATGGCAATGGGCTGACCATGGTTGTTCGCGGCCGCGTGAAGGAGAATCGCTGGACTGACCAGGAGACAGTTTTTCGCGCGGACGAAAAGTTCTACAAAGGCGGCGGCGTTCATTTTGGCTGCCGGTTCGTCTTCGACAACGCGGGC
This sequence comes from uncultured Verrucomicrobia subdivision 3 bacterium, assembly GCA_946480555.1. Next base: position 6,695 of record CAMLLE010000089.1, on the reverse strand, counting down.
CACCTCTTCTTCAGCATCGGCGAGCGCGGCGACAAGAACAACGCGCAGGACATCACGCGTCCGAACGGCAAGGTGCATCGCATTTTCGATGACGGGCGTATTCCGCCGGACAATCCGTTCGCAGGCCGGTCCGACGCGTTCCCGACGATCTGGAGTTACGGCAATCGCAATCCGCAGGGGCTCGCTGCGCACCCGGTCACAGGCGAACTTTGGGAAACGGAACACGGGCCCCGCGGCGGCGATGAATTGAACATCATTCGTCCCGGCGTGAATTACGGCTGGCCGGTCATCACGTACGGCATGGATTACAACGGTTCGCCCATCAGCGCGCTCACCGGCAAGGAAGGCATGGAGCAGCCGATCATTCACTGGACGCCGTCGATTGCGGTTTCGGCCATTACGTTCTACACGGGCGAGAAGTTCCAGAAATGGAAGCACAACCTGTTTGTGACGTCGCTCGCGGCGCAGGAATTTCGCCGGCTTGTGATCGATGGCCAGAAGGTCGTCTCTCAGGAAGTGCTGTTCAAAAACATCGGGCGCATTCGCGACGTGGTGACCGGACCGGACGGCTGCCTATATCTGGCGATGAACGGGCCGGATCGAATTCTGCGAATCGAGCCCGCGGGCGAATGAGCAAATCGCGTGTTTGTCGGTTACACGTGTGCCGTTCCCGCCGGACAACGGCGTTCACGCTGATCGAACTGCTGGTGGTTATCGCCATCATCGCGATCCTGGCTGCCTTGTTACTTCCAGCGTTAGGACGCGCCAAGCAGCTCGCCCGCCGGAGCGCATGCGTTTCGCAACTCAAACAACAGGGTGTGGCGTGGCGGATTTTTCTCGATGACGAAGGACGGTTTCCCGACCGGCGCGATTTGAAATCGGCCCTGCCCGGCGGCTTCAAACCGTGGAGCGCGGGGTGGCCGGACAAGAGCGATCCGCGCGCGGGTTGGGCGGCACTGGTGCTCAGCAACCAACTGCCCGCAATCTCTGTTTGGAATTGTCCCGCCGCTCAGTTCTCCAGTCTCAGCGATGTGGAGCAGGCGGTGCAGCGATTGGATGGCAGTTCAAATGCCCCGTCCGTTCGCTATTGGATGTGGCGGTTCGATCGCATTGATGATCCGGTGCCCAAGGACAATTTCTGGGGTCGCAACGAAAACGACGCGGTTACGAGTCTCAGGGAATCGGGAAATCCGACGGCGGGAGTTCCCAATGGTCCGTCCGAAGTCGAATTGACCGTCGATGTCTATTTCCCAGCGCCGATTCCAGCCGTTGCTGCAGAAGTCAAAGGCCGTGCAGCCCACCCTGGCGGTCGCAACCGGCTGATGCTCGATGCCCATGTCCAATGGTGGAAAGATTCGAGAACGCCCAAAGGGTAGGGCCGGTCGGCAGCGTGCGGTCTATGACCGCCGCCATGTTTCGATGTTTTCACCGAGCCCCGAACCCTCTCCATCTGTCGCCCCCCTCCAGAGCGGAGGGTTTCAATCCAAGTCAGGCAGCGTGGCGCTTTTCCTGGGTGCGGAGTGCCTTTTCGTAGCACTCGACCGCTTCGCCAAAGCGTTCCATGCGATTAAAGATCGCGCCCTTGTGCAGGTACGCGATGGTCAGGGAATCGTCGATGGCGATTGCCCGGTCGTAACATTCAATCGCTTCGTTCATCTTGCGCAGACGTTCGAATGTCGCGCCTTTCTTCACCCACGCATCGGCATGCTGCGGCTCGCGAGCCAGCAGGCACTCGAGCGTGCTGAGCGCTTCGTCGGGCCGGTCCTCGCTCAGGAGCGTCTGGCTGCGATCGAGCAATTCCGAAATGGAAAGGCCGGCTTCGTTGACCTCACTGCTCAGCGCGGCGGCCGCCCTGGTTTGGAGTTCCGGTGCCGGCGGAGCGGTTTCAACCGCAACGGAGTCATTGGAATTTCCGTTCCTGGAGGTGCTGACGGGCAAAGAGGGAGCGGCAGTTTTCTCCAGTTCCAAAATGCGTTGCTCCAGCCGTTCCACGGCGCCCAGCAATCTTGAATTGGCGAGGTCCACCTGTTCCGAATTCAACAACGCGTTGCGAACGGAAACGGGTACGGGCGCATTCAAGGCCGCGACGCGCAATTGCTCCGGAAGCTTCGCCGTGAAATCGGCAATGCGGCTCACAGCGCGCCATTGGAAATAGGCGGTGATCACAATCGCGAGGAAACCCAGCGCGGCAAAACCGCTGAGGACATAAAGATTCATGCGCGCCTCGTCGGTGCGCTGTTTGGCCAGGCGTTGCTCCAGGTCGCGAAATTGTTGTTCGAGAAGCTGGGTGTTGCGCGCATCGGACTCCAGCGCGGCGGCCTGGACGGAGTCGCGGACGATTTGCTCCGTGCGCACTTGTGCCGAATGAATCTGCCCCTGCAATTCCAGGTAAGCGCGCAGCGGGTCGGCGGAGTTGCTGGCTTCGGCAGGTGGTGTCGTGGCCTCGGGCGTTTCCTGGGCGGGGAGCGGCATTGGCGCGAGGAGCAGCAGCAGCGCGAAAGCGAAGCGGAAGGCGGCGATCTGGCAGGTTCTAGTGGTGCTCATGGATCGAATTGGGTGCGAGCTTGAGCACCGCTGGAAACGTTGTCAAGGAACTGCCGGAGCGGCGATTTCGGATGCGAAAATCCGGGACAACCGCAAGGGCGGCAGGGCTTTGACTTATGCGCACCACCTTGCAGCCGCTTGCGCGGGTTGAACGCTTCCATTAACGTCTGCGCCCGTTGTTTTCGATCCGAACCTTAAGACACCCGATTTCATGGCGCACCTGAACGACAATTATTTGAAACTCAAAGCCGGTTACCTCTTCCCGGAGATTGCCCGGCGCGTGAAAGCTTTTTGCGAAGCGAATCCCGAAGCTGCCAAGCGCCTCATCCGTTGCGGCATTGGCGACGTGACGGAACCGCTCCCCGCTGCCGTCGTTGCTGCCATGCACAAGGCCGTGGATGAAATGGCTTCACGCGACAGCTTCAAGGGCTACGGTCCGGAGCAAGGCTACGAATGGCTGCGGCACGCGATCGCGCAAAACGACTTCCGGGATCGTGGACTGGACGTGGCGGACGACGAAATCTTTGTGAGCGACGGTTCGAAGTGCGATTGCGGCAACATCCTGGACATCCTCGGACACCGGAACAAGATCGCCATCAGCGATCCGGTTTATCCCGTTTACGTCGATACGAACGTGATGGCCGGTCACACGGGTGAGGCCAACGAAGCGGGCGCTTATGCAAAGTTGGTTTATCTTCCGTGCCGCCCGGGCAACGGTTTCATTCCGGAACCGCCGAAGCGCCCGGTGGATGTCATCTACCTTTGCTCGCCGAATAACCCGACGGGCGCCGCCGCGACGCGTGAGCAGCTGGAGGCGTGGGTGAAATACGCGCTGGAACACAAAGCGATCATCCTGTTCGACGCCGCCTACGAGGCTTACATCACCGATCCGGCAATTCCGCATTCGATTTATGAAATTCCCGGTGCGCGCGAGTGTGCGATCGAGTTCCGCAGCTTCTCGAAGAACGGCGGGTTTACCGGGACGCGCTGCGCGTTCACCGTGGTTCCGAAGTCATTGAACGCACAGACCCGCGCGGGCGAATTCAAGCCGCTGCATCCGCTCTGGCTGCGGCGCATGACGACGAAGTTCAACGGCGTTTCCTACGTGGTGCAACGCGCCGCGGAAGCCTTGTATTCGCCGGAAGGCAAGGCGCAGGTGAAAGCGCTGATCGAACATTACCTCGGCAACGCGGCGGTGTTGCGCGCCGGAGCGAAGAAGGCCGGGCTGAAGGTGTTTGGCGGCGTGAACGCACCTTACATCTGGGTGAAGACGCCGAAGAATGTCACCAGCTGGCAGGCTTTCGACAAGATTCTCGGCGAAGCCAACGTCGTCATCACGCCCGGCAGCGGCTTTGGATCCAAGGGCGAAGGTTACTTCCGCATCAGCGCGTTCAACAGCCGGGCGAATGCCGAGGAAGTGGCGCGCCGGATTCAAGAACTCCAATGGTAAGCCGGGAGCAGGCGTGCGAATTTGAATTGTAAGCGGCAAACGCACGTATGGCTGAGTATGGATCGAACCTGGTCCGCCGCCGGTTCCTGGTGGCGGGATTCATTGCCCCGGCGCTGCTGGTGATTGGGATTTCCCTGGTCTCGCATCAGATGGCTTCGGAGAGCACGCTTTCCTATGCGTGGGTGGATCACACGTATCGCGTGCTTGGCGAAATCGATCACGAGATGCGGCAGTTCGTGGAGGCTGAGGCCGGAGTTCGCGGATTTGTTCTGACCGGGCAGGAGGAATATCTTGCACCGAAATCCGCTGGCCGGCCGGGCGCCTTGGTGGCCGAACTCGCCAAGCACACGGCTTCGGTGGAACCCTATGTAACGGATTTTCAACGGGCGCTTCAAAATCGCTACGCGCATCTGGAAACCACGATCGACATCCGGCGCAGCGCTGGATTCGAAAAGGCCCTGGCGCGGATTCAAACCGGCGAAGGCAGGCAATTGAGCGAACTGGCCAAGCGCGCGGGCGATCAGTTGAAACAAAAGGAGCTGCAATTGCTGGAGGAGCGCAAATACCGTTCCGACACTTACGCGCGCTGGGTAAAGGCATTTTCCTTCGTGTTCCTGGCTGTCAGCATCGCCGTGCTGGTGCTGATCGCGTTTCTCATTGTCCGACTGCAGCGGCTGCAAAACCTGGTGAAGGTCTGCGCCTGGACACAGCGGATCCAATACGAAGGCAAATGGGTTCGCTTCGAGGAATATCTGGAGAAACGATTTGGTGTGCGGACGACGCACGGGATGTCCGCGGACGCGGCGAATCAAATGCGCGCGGAATTGGATCGCCTGCACAAACCGAAAACCGGGAGCTGAGCCGCCGTGGCGTCAGCCATCCCTGGCTGACGTGGAGGCCGGCTTCCAGCCGCCGGAAGAAACGCTCTGCGGTGTGAGTCGCTCGAAGAATTGGAACGCTTTGCAGTTTCGAAGTTGAATCCACCGGGCTGGAAGCCCGGCCCCACGTCAGTCAGGGATGGCTGACGCTACGGTTTTTCGGCAAACAACGGACGGCGGACAACGGACAAAAGCCATTCAACTTCAATCCGCCACCTGCGAACCCATCAGCATCGCAGCTTCGTTGCGCCAGGCATTGACGCGGTTGTCGCACCGAACGGCGGCGAGATAATTCACATCCAGTTCGGCGCTGCGGCCGGGCAGGCCGGTGCGGGAAAGTTCGTGTTCGAGCACATTGGCAACATGAACGGCGGTGAGCGGACCGAGCGCGCGGGAATCGCTGGAAGCCGGATGATGGTGAAACGCCACCGCTTCGACGATGGAAGCAGGCAGGCCCCAGAGGCCCAAGAGATACGCCGCCACGGCCGCGTGCGTGGCCCCGAGAATTTCCTTTTCCGTTTCCTGGACGTGAACATTCCGTTCCGCAGCGAGCGCGATCGTCTCCTGAAATTGCGCCGTCATGCCGTCGGCCAGCATCAGCTTGCCGATGTCGTGCAGCATCCCGGCGATGTAAGCATCTTCCACGTCGCTCGGTTCCGCCTGTTCGTACTGCATGATCATGCAGGCGATGCGGCCGGTCTTCATGCCGTGATCCCAAAGTTCGCTTACGGAGAAGCCCTTGATGTTCGTTTGCTCGAAGCAGGAGAAAATATGCGCCGAGAGCACGAGCGAACGCACAGTCCCCAAGCCGAGGAACTGCACCGCTTCGAAGGGGCTGCCTACTTTGCGTGACAATCCGATCGCAGCGGAGTTCACGATTTGCAGCATCTTCGCAGTCATCGCGGGATCGCGCGCAATCACCCCGGCGATGTTCTCGACGGAAGGATCTTCCGCGTTCAGTTCCTTCATCACTTCCACGTAGAGAGAGGGAAAACTCGGCAGGTTTTTGAATTTTCCGACCAGTGCTTTCACGCGGTCGTCGCGCAAATAGGCGTCCAGCCCGCGGATGCGATCAAGCGTGTTTCTGAGCGCTTTGAGATCGAAAGGTTTGGCGAGAAACTGGTGCGTGGAGCCAAGCGAGCGGGCGACTTCTTCCTGATCGTTCAATCCTGAAACCACGATGCGTGACGTGCCGGGATAACGGTCGCGCACGGTGGTCAGCAATTCCAAGCCGCTCATTCGCGGCATGCGCATGTCCGACACCACGACGTCGAAGCTTTGCTGCTCCATCAGCTCCAGGGCGAGGTGGCCGCTTTCTGCCGTGAAGACATCCCACTGCGCGTCTCCGTCCAGCATGGATTGATACATCTGGAGCAGGACGGCATTATCTTCGACGAACAAAATGCGTTTCTTCATCGGAATTGTTGTGTTGCGGCCCTTGACCGCTTGAGCCCCATCCGTGGGGCGGTTCAGACTGGCCTGAACCCGTGCCGGACGCGACGCACTCTACTTCATGAGCCGCGCGGCGGGAAGATAAATGGTGAAGGTCGTGCCCAATCCCAGGCTGGTTTTCACGTGCAACGCGCCGCGTGCTTCGCGGATGAGGCGTTGTACGATGTTCAACCCCAGTCCGGTCCCCTGTTTCGCTCCTTTGGTGGTGAAGAATGGCTGGAAAATCCGCGGCAACACTTCCGCCGGAATGCCCGGCCCGGTGTCGCTTACGCTCAGTTGCAGCAGCGGACTGCTGTTATCGAAACCTTCGACGTTCAGAAAACGATTTTCGGCATCGTCGCGAAATGCGGTGAGATCGAGCGGTTCGTAAA
>CAMLLE010000088.1 GCA_946480555.1 uncultured Verrucomicrobia subdivision 3 bacterium | reverse complement strand
CCGCGAATACACCATTCGCATCATCGAGCAGCAGTAACGCCGCTCGACAACGCTTTGGATAACCGCCCGGTCCGGGCGGTTATTTCTTTTTCAGCAAATCCTTCAATCCGCCGGTGAGATTCGACACGGTGCCGGTCGCGTTCTTGCCAAGGTCTTTTCCCAGTTCGGTCGCCGCACTTCCGAGCTGCGACATCGCACCTTCCGCCGCAGTCACAGCCTTGTCACGGATTTCCCTGATGGCAACTTTCGTGAGTTCAGCGGCCGTGATTCCATCCGGCCCCGTGCCGAGATCTTTCAAATGAATGGCGGGGAGCACGACGGGAACCGTCTTGCCACCCATGCCGGTGATGCTCACCAGCAGCTTGGCATCGCGAATGATGAACTCATCCACCTGCAATTTTTGATTGGGCCCTTCATCCGGTTTGGCTGCCGCATTCGTGTCGCTGCCGCCGGTCGTCTCTTCCAGGTTCGAAAGAATCTTGCTCAGGTTGTTGCCACCGAAACCGCCTTCGAAGGTGATCTCCGGCGCGATGACTTCCATTTTTCGCACTACCACCTTGTCGGACAGGATGGACGTCGGCTTCAACGCCAGCGTGGCGCTGCCCACGGAAATGGCGTGTGGCGTCTTGTAACCTTCAGGGTTGCCCACGACGAGGCCCTTGATAGAGCCGGAGCCGGACAGCGTGGAGATGCTGACGTCATCCAGCTTGACGGACACCTTGGTCATTTGCGGACCAAACGTTTCGACACCGCGTTTCACGGCGCCATCGAGAAACAAACTCACGGCGAGCACGCCCAGGACGACGAGTGCCGCCACCACAATTGCTACGCGAATCAGTATCTTCTTCATGCGCGCCATTGAACGCCCGAAATCCCGGATCGGCCAGCCTTTTGTATGGGAATGTTCCGTTCGCGTCCCGCGCGACGAACCGTCGGGAATTGAAACCCGGGCAAAGCCAAAACATGCCACATCACGTTCTCGTTGCCGCTCGATTGGAGATTGGGCGTTCGATGTTGAAGGTTGGAAGCTGCTCGAAGATTCCAATGCTTCTGCATCCCGCTGAATTCATTTCATGAGCATCTCTGGGGGAAATTCCCGTTGCCCCGTTCAGACCCCGTCCGTAATCTCGTCCCGCCGATGCCACCTGATTTTTCCCGAGGACATCAGTCATGAAACCGAAGAAAACATCGTCGAAAAAGAAGGTCGCGAGCGCGTCATCCCGCGGCCGATCATCGTCTGTCAAAGCCAGAGCTTCGACGAAAATCCCGACGGTAAAGACGGCGCCGCAGGAAAAAGAAACATCGGCAAAGGCAGCCAGGAAAAAACCCGCTGCGCCGCAACCTGAATCCAAACTGCCGGGCAAGTTGCCGGCAAAAGAATCAATTTCAACCAGGAAGAAATCCGCCGCCGCCTCGGCATCAATCAAAACCGTTTCGGAAGAAACCGCGCCGCCGTCAGCCGCTCCGTCGAAAACTGTCAGCGCAAAAAAAACTGCCGCATCAAAACGCGCGGCTGACAAAGCGGGTGCGAAGGTTTCCAAACGCGAGCCCGCTCCCGAACTGAAGACGGTGCGTTCGTTGCTGCCTGCATCCAAATCGATCGCCCAGAAGTCCAGGATTCCACGCCGCCCCATCGTTCGCGTCGGCGTTATGCCTGCGGAAACGGAAGTTGAAACCAGGAAGTCGAAGGCAAAAACGGAAGCGGTCGTTCAAACGAAATCACCAAAAGCCGAACCGCCCCGCACCCGCACCCGCACCCGCACCGAACCGGAGCCGGTGATTCCGCCCAAGCCTTCACCAATTCAAATCGCACCGACCGCGAAGCCCAAACCTCCTTCGCGTCCGCTGCCAGCGCGAATTCCGCCGATTCTCCTGGAAGGCGACCAACCCTCCGCGCCAGCGATCCCAAGCGGACCCGGCGAACGCTATGCCATTGCGCCGCGCCACGCCGAGATCCCGATCACGCCAGAAACGGAGCTGCCCTCAGCCTATGGCACGGAGCAGCTGCTGCTGACCGCGCGCGATCCGCACTGGCTGTACGCACATTGGGATTTCACCGACGAGCAACTCCGCCGTTACAACGCGCAATCGCTCGATCATCATTTGTTGCTGCGCATCCACGCCGACGCTCTTTCGGAACGCGCCGAGCAGGAAATTCATCTCGCGCCAGGTTCGCGGCATTGGTTCGCGCATGTTGACCGCGCGGGAACGCGCTACTTCGCGCAGCTCGGTTATTACGGCAAATCAGGCCGCTGGACGCCCGTCGCCACTTCGGGCGCGACATTGACCCCGCCCGACGCCATGTCCGAAGACACGTCGGTTGAGTTCGCCACGATTCCCTTCGAAGTGCCAATGGAGAAATTGCTGACGCTCGTGAAGGAGGCTGTTCAGGAGAACTTGCCGCTTGCGAAAGCGTTGCAGGAAGTCCGTTTGGAGGAACGGCCCGATCTGCCAGCGTTTCCGCAGGTCAGTGGTCCGGCCGAGACGGCACACGCTGTGGCGCCGGTGAACGGCAGGGCAGCGCACACAGCGCCGGCGCGCGAATGGACTCCCGAACAGGATCGCGCCCTGGCGGAAATCATCAGCATGGATCATGTGCGCCGCGTCTGGATGGGCTCGATGGAGATCACGGAACTGATCCGGCGTCAGGTGATCCAGGAACTTGCCGCCGCGGCGGCGGCCCAGCGCGGACAGCCCGAAGGCGCACCGACGTCCCCTGCCCCAGGCGCGCTCGCGCCCGAAATCTCCGGAGCGATCAGCAGTCCTGCTCTGAAGTTCGCCGGACGCGAAAAAGGTTTCTGGTTCAACATCAACGCCGAGCTGATCATTTACGGTGCGACGGAAGCAGACGCCAGCGTGACCATTGCCGGCCGCAAGATTCGCCTGCGGCCGGACGGTTCTTTCAGCTATCGCTTCGCGCTGCCGGATGGAAACTACGAGCTGCCCGTGGTGGCAGTTTCGGCAGATCAAACCGATGGACGCGCCGCAGAACTGAGCTTCCGTCGCACCACCGATTATCGCGGTCACGTCGGCGCACATCCGCAGGATCCCAATCTCCAGCGGCCAACTGCGGATGCAATCTGAGCAGCGGCAAATTCCAGGATCGCCTGATGAATCGTGTCATCCGAAATCTAATACGCTTCATTGCCGCCGCGCTTTTCACGTTTGGTGCGTTGCAGGCCGGCCTGGAATTGATGCGACACCAGCTGCGCGAGGAAGAAATTCGCCCTGGCAATTGCATTGTCGGCGGCGTGCTGCTGGTGGGCGGTGTGGTGCTCTTTGCCGTCAGTTCCAAACTGGCGGACTACTTCAGCGACGATGATGACGATGACAACGACGGGAATTCCACGATTCAGATTCCGCCGCCCGAAACTTGAACCCTGACATGCACGGTTATCTTTCGCTCGTTCTGCACGCGCACCTGCCGTTTGTCCGGCATCCGGAGCATCCGCGCTTTTTGGAGGAAAACTGGCTGTTCGAAGCCATCACGGAAACCTACATCCCGCTGCTGCAGTTGCTGGAAGGCTGGCGGCGCGATGGCATGCAAATGCGGCTGACGCTCACCATGACGCCGACGCTCTGCGCGATGCTGCTCGACCCGTTGCTTCAGGAACGCTTCGAAAGGCACCTGGTGGAATTGGTGGAGCTGGCCGAAAAGGAAACCCACCGCACGCATTGGGACAAGGAGCTGAACGCGCTCGCTGAAATGTATTTTCAACGCTTCACCGCGATTCACGAAGCGTACCTCGGCTACCGCAAGGACCTCGTCAGCGCCTTCTCGAAATTCCAGGACATCGGCATGCTGGAAATTATCACGTGCGCCGCGACGCACGCATTGCTGCCGCTGCTGTCCGGGCACCCGCAATCCATCCGCGCGCAAATCCTGATCGCGCGCGATCATTATCGCAGTTGCTTCGGACGCGATCCGCGCGGCATCTGGCTGCCGGAATGCGCTTACGTGGATGGCGTGGAAAAGGTGCTTCAGGAAGCGAACATCCGCTGGTTCATCACCGATACTCACGGCGTGCTGCATGCCAACCCACGACCGCGTTACGGCGTCTTCGCGCCGATATACACGCCGAACGGCATCGCGGCGTTCGGTCGCGATCTGGATTCCGCGAAACAGGTCTGGAGCAAGCACGAAGGTTATCCCGGCGATCCGGCTTACCGGGATTTTTATCGCGACATCGGCTTCGATCTCGACCTCGACTACGTGAAGCCCTACATGCCGGCTTCGGACAAGCGCGGCTTCACCGGCATCAAGTATTACCGCATCACTGGCGAGGATGAGGCGAAACATGTCTATCGCCGCGCGGACGCACTCCACCGCGCGGACGCCCACGCGCATCACTTTCTGCAAGCGCGCGTGGCCCAGATCGAGAAGCTCGCCGGCATTCTGGACCGGCCGCCGCTTGTGCTTTCGCCTTACGACGCGGAGCTCTTCGGGCATTGGTGGTATGAAGGGCCGGAATTTCTCGATCTCTTCGTGCGCAAAGCTTACTTCGATCAGAAGGTGTTTGAGTTCATCACGCCCGAGGAATACCTGAGGCTCTTTCCTTCGAATCAGGTCGCGCGGCCCAGCGCTTCAAGCTGGGGCGAGGAAGGCTACTGGCGCGTGTGGTTGAACGAGAAGAACGAGTGGATTTATCCTCACCTGCACATCGCTCAGGAACGCATGGCGCAACTGGTCCGGCGTTTCCCAAATCCCACACCTTTGGAGGACCGCGCACTGAAACAGGCGGCGCGCGAACTCCTGCTCGCGCAAGCCAGCGACTGGCCGTTCATCCTGCGCACCGGCACGAGTCCTGAATACGCAAAGAAGCGCGTGAAAGATCACCTGCTCCGCTTCATGGTCCTGCACGATCACCTGCTCAGCCACGAAGTGGACGAACGCTGGCTCGCTGAAATCGAAGACCGCGACAATCTCTTCCCGGAAGTGAATTACTATTACTGGGAGTGAATTGGAACGTTTGCCTATCTGAACGGAAGAAACCTTGAAAGCCGGCTAGCTTCTCTGCGAGTTTCCGCGATACCAACTATCCGATAATCCGAATCACAGAATCCGAAGCACACTTGGCTGTTCCCTTTGATTACATCTCCGACCTCGCGTACGCGATAGAATCGCTTTTTCGCGCTCCACTCGATTACGCACAATCTTAGAAGCGCGGCGTTGATCCGTGGGAGAGTGCAGCGTCGTGCCGGCACGATTCCAACCTGACGACCACGTTGCTTGCATCGGAAAGGCATTTCCATCTGAACAGGTGTTGGATGCGTTACCGAGATTTCACTCATAGTTTTCATTGTCATGTCGAGTCGGCTCTTCGCCGAAAACAACTATCGAGAGAAGAATACAAGATATCCCAGATGTAAGATCAAACCGGAGTTCTCCGCAGTTGTTCACAGGGAATTCACAAAGCCGCTCGCCGCCGTTCAGATTATGCGCGGCGGAGGCGCTTTTACAAAGCTGGTCTCGCGCAGATAAATTGGCTCCAGGTTTTCGCCACTCACAAAGTTCGTCCGCGTGGCAGCCAAGATGGCCAGCGTTGAAGCGGTCGAAAACGCAATCCGGCCATTCGGAAACCAGCGCGTCACTTCCGGGCCAATGATCACTTCGCCCGCAACTTCACAGCGCTTCACATCGTCTGAAGAAACGATTCGCAGCGGCGCGGTTTGCTCCGGACGTTCCCTGCGCAGATCGTAGTTCGCCAGGTAGAATTCGCCGCGTTGCGCATCAATCACCACTGCAATCCGGGCGCGCACGCCATCCGCATGCGCCTGCGCGGCGATCGTTTCCGCGCTGCTGATTCCAAGCAGTTTCACGTCCGTCACGAGCTGCCAGCCTTGCGACAATGCCAGTGCCGCCCGAATGCCCGTGTAAGAACCCGGGCCCAGCCCGATCGCAACGCATTCGACTACAGTGCGAGCCAGCTTTGCGCCGGCCAGCGCGTCGGTGATCATTCCAAGCGCGTCGGTGCTCTTCGGATTGTCTTCAACGACTTCGTGCCGCGACGTTTCGCCGATGGCCGCGACGCTGCGCCGATGCGACGAAAAATCAATGGCCAAAATCTTCATAGCGGATGCTGCGCTCGGTTTCGTTCAGGCAATCAATCTGGACCAACCGCAATCGCGAACGAACACCTGCGTTCGTTGTTTCCAGATTTGTCTCATGATCAAGCCAGCGTTCGGCCCACTCGATGACGCTGACGCCGTCGGGATTCAGATATTCCTCAATGCCCGCCGAGAGCAACTGCTCGCGCGTTTCCAGGCGGTAAAGATCGAGATGAAACAATGGCAGGCGGCCGCTGGAATAAAGGTTCACGAGCGTGAATGTCGGCGAATGCACACGCCCGCCAAATCCCAATCCGCGCGCAATGCCGCGGACCAGCTGCGTCTTGCCGGCGCCCAGATCGCCACACAGCGCGATCACCCAGCCGCGCTGCAACTCCGCAGCCCAAAGTTCGCCCAACGCCTCCGTCTCGGCAGCGATGTGCGTGCGGAGCTCGGTTGGATTTTTGAACGGCAGCGGCATTGAATTCACAGAAGGAAACAAAGGAAAACGAAGCGTTCCTCCGCCCTTTGTTTCCTCCGTTGGCTTCTGTTGAAATTCGGCGATGGCGGACTCTACTTCTGCCAGGCCGCGATTTTTTCGCCGGCCCAGATGTGTTCGACCGGCTGGCGTTCACGCACGAGCGCGGCTTGCTTTCCTTTGACCAGCACTTCCGCCACGAGCGGACGTGTGTTGTAGTTGGAAGCCATCACGAATCCATAAGCGCCCGCGCTAAGCAGAGCGATGTGATCGCCTTCGCCCAGTTTTGGCAGCGAACGATCCTTGCAGAAGTAATCGCCGGATTCGCAAATCGGGCCAACCACATCGGTCGGGATCGTCGCGCCATTCTTTTTCACCAGCGGCACGATCTCGTGATATGCGTCGTAGAACGCCGGGCGGATCAGGTCGTTCATCGCGGCGTCCACGATCAGGAAGTTCTTCTTCCCCGTGCGCTTCACGTATTCCACGCGCGTGACGAGCACGCCGGCGTTGCCCGAAATGAAACGGCCGGGCTCGATCAACACGCGCAATCCAAGCGGCTGCAACAACGGCAGCAACCGATCCGCGTAACGTTGCGGCGTCAGGATGTCTTTGGATGCGCCGGCCTTCCACCAATCGGCGGAACCGCTTTCGAGCGCCGGATTGTAAACGATGCCGAGTCCGCCGCCGATGCTGACGAATTCAATGCCGAACTTTGCCTTCAGCTTCTGCACGAGCGGCACGACTTTGCGCACGGCTTCTTCAAACGGCTTCACGGTGGTGATCTGCGAGCCGATGTGCATCTGAACGCCGCGGAGCTTGATGTTCTTCAGCTTGCTCGCGCGGGCATACACGCCTTCGATCTTTTCGAACGCGATGCCGAACTTGTTTTCGTAGGTGCCGGTCGTGATCTTTGCGTGCGTCTTGGCGGCCACGTTTGGATTCACGCGCACTGCGACGGGCGCGACCTTCTTTACGCGTGCAGCGATGCGGTTGATTCGCCCGAGCTCAGCTTCGCTTTCCACGTTGAAGGAATAAACACCCTTCCGCAGCGCGAACTCAATTTCGGCTTCAGTCTTGCCCACACCAGCGAACACGCACTTCTTTGGATCGCCACCCGCGGCAATGACGCGCTGAAGTTCGCCGCTGCTGACGATGTCGAAGCCGCCGCCGAGATCCGCAAGCGTGCGGAGGACGGCGAGATTCGAATTGGACTTCATCGCGAAACAGATGAGGTGATCCAGCGGCGCGAGCGCGCGATCCAGCTTCTGGAAATGATCCGTGAGCGTGCCCTGCGAATAGACGTAGAGCGGCGTGCCGAACTTTTTGGCGAGCGAATCAATCGCGACACCTTCACAAAACAGTCGATTGCCAACGTAATGAAAACCGTGCATGGGCGGGGAGTTTAGGGTTCAAAGGACAAACTTCAAGGTTCCTCGGAGACTCAACTCGCGTGCTCGTCCTCCTTCTCGCCCTCTCTCGTCCTCGTCGTCCTCAGGCCGAGAACAAGAGCCGAAGTGAGATCAGCCTTGAGATTTTGGTCTGGTTAAACGTAAAAACCCGCCAGAAGCATCTGGCGGGTTCTTAAAAGATGCTTCGATCAGGGTTCGGCCAGAATCTTCGCGCGTTCGGCGTGGTACTGAGCCGGCGTCAGCTTGTCCGCTTTGTAATCGTCCAGCAGCATCCGGAGGCGTTCTTCCTTCTCCGGCGCAAGTCCACTGGCCGGTCCTTGGATTGGTGTCCACGCTGGCAGACCTTTGCGCGAGGCGCGAATGGTCGGCTCGGGTTTCGATTCCGTTTTGGGTTTTGCCGCCACTGCGGGCTTTTCCTCCGGCTTTGCCTTGGGAGATTCCTTCACGACTGTAGCAGGCTTGGGCTCCGGCACAGTTTGCGCCTGGTCCAACTGTTTGTTCTTCTCACGCAACGCTTGAATCAACTTTTCGTTGTCCGCCGTGGTGGTTTCCGGAAGGGGTTGGAACTGGCCTTCGCCGGCGGCTTGCGCGGAGTCAACCGTCGTGGACGGGGCTTTCATCGCTTCACGCAACGCCTGCAACGCTTTCTCATGGTTCTCAGCGGAGGCAGCCGGTGCCGCGGACGGGGCGGCCGTCACACTGGTGATGGGGGCCTGAACCTGGGCCGGCTGCGTGACAGCTTTCGGCTGCGGCTGGCTCGCGGGGGACGAAGTCGTTTCGACGGGTGCGCCGCCAGATTTCATTGCTTCGCGCAACGCCTGCAACGCCTTTTCCTGATTGGCTTTCGAAACACTCGAAGCCGGCGCAGTGGCGCCAGCGGATGCCGGCCTGACAGGTGCCGGTGCAGGTTGAACCTTCGGCGCAGCGACCGGCGCAGCGCTGGGAGTCGCGGCAGGAGCCGGGCCGCCCCCCTCAAGCTGCTGAATTTTTTGATTCAACGCCTCGCGAGCTTTTCGCTGAGCTTCAGTGTCTGCAGCGTTAAGTTTCGGAAGGAGAATGGCGATCACTGCACACGCGAAAAGAAAGC
>CAMLLE010000087.1 GCA_946480555.1 uncultured Verrucomicrobia subdivision 3 bacterium | reverse complement strand
CGATCGTGCAGATGCCACCCGGAGTTCCCGTCGCAACCGTGGGCGTGAACGCCGCCAAGAACGCGGGCCTGCTGGCGGTTCAAATTCTGGCCACTTCCAACGAACGGCTGCAAAAAGCGTATGTCGGCTTCAAGGAAAAGCTCGCCAACGAGTCGCGCGCGAAGAACGAGACGCTGACGAAGTCTTTGAAGGGATAACGAATTCACTCGAGCGTTATGCAACGGCTCATCGAGGGAGTTCACAGATTCCGCAAAGAGGAATTCGGCCGCTACAGCGCGCTGTTCCGAAAGCTTTCGAAGCAAGGTCAGAATCCGCACACGTTGTTCATCACGTGCGCGGATTCCCGCGTCCTGGCGGAACTTGTCACGCAAAGCAAACCCGGCGATCTCTTTGTCGTGAAGAACATCGGAAACATCGTACCGCCTGCGGACGTCGTGGGCAGCACGAATTCGACAGCGGCCGCGATTGAGTTCGCCGTGGATGTGCTGCGCGTGAATGACATTGTCGTTTGCGGCCACACCCAGTGTGGCGCCATGGCGGCGCTGTTAAATCCGTCGCAGGAACATTCCAGGATGCCGCATCTCTCGGCCTGGTTGGAACTGGCGGCACCGATCCGCCAGCGATTGGAAACCGATTACGCGAATCTGACGCAGGCGGAGCAACGAACCACCGCGGCGGCCGAGGAAAACGTGCTTTACGCGTTGGATAATTTGCACAGCTACGCGTGCGTGCAGGACCGGCTGGCCAATGGTTCACTTCGATTGCACGGCTGGTTCTTCAAGATCGCCACAGCGGAGTTGTTTGCCTACGACCCCGAATCGCGACAATTCCAGCCCATCACCGAGCCGCCCAAGGAAGCTTGATGGGCGTGCCGCCAAATCCGGCACTTTCGATCGGAGAGCCGACCATCAAGTCATTCGCGCATCGCCTCCACTGCGAGGCCGACTATCCGCTTGCCTTGGCACAGCGGACTCAATTCTAATCGCGGAGTAGTTTGGAGAATATGAAGAAAGCAGCGAACGGGACCAAACGCATCAGGGTATTCGTCGTGGACGATCATCCCCTGATTCGCCAGGCCCTGAGGGAAGCCATCCGGAAGGAACCGGGGCTGGAATTCTGCGGCGAAGCCGACGATCGGGAAGCCGCGCTCGCCGGTATTGGAGAATCGCGTCCGGACCTCGCGATCGTGGACCTCCGTTTGCGTTCTTCCGACGGACTTGATCTGATCCGGGATGTGCGGGACCGATATCCGCAAGTGATGTGCCTTGTCCTTTCGATGCAGGATGAGAACATCACGGCGGAGCGGGCTGTTCGGGCTGGGGCGCGCGGCTACGTTTCCAAGCAGGAAAATCCGAAGAAGATCATTGAAGCCGTCCGCAAGGTTTTGACCGGCGAAATCTACTGGAGCGAGAAGGCGGCGGCGCAAATTGCGTCCCGGATAGCTTCCCCGACGCCAGAAAAGAGTTCAGTCGCGGATCAATTGTCCGAAAGGGAACTTCAGGTGTTTGAACACACTGGCATGGGCCGGAGCACCCAGCAGATTGCAGAAACATTGCACATCGACATCAGCACGGTGGAAACCTACCGGGCGCGGATAAAAGACAAGTTGAACCTGAAAGACGGTTCGGAACTGCTCCAAACAGCGATTCGGTGGTGTCTGACAAAAACCTATCAATGAACCTGAGGATTATGAAAAAACCATTCACCTTGCGCGCCGTGATGTCCGTTTTGTGCTTCGCCGTTATTAGCGTGTTTGCTTTCACCGGTTGTTCCACTTCTTCGAGCACGGTTCGCTCTCTTACGGCAAGCACCAACGCCCCGGCTGCGGTCGAGCCGCTGAAACTGCGTGAAGGCGACATAGTCCGGATCGAATTCCCAGCAGCTCCGAATTTGAACGCGAGAGAAGTGATCAAGCGCGACGGCAAGATTTCACTCCAAGTCGGGGAAGTCACCGCTGCAGGCAAGACGCTCTCTGAGCTGCAAACCGAGTTGCTGGAACTTTACGGCCCGCAGCTAGTCACAAAACTTCTGGTCGTGAATGTCGAAGCCTCGGTGTTCCCGGTTTACGTTACCGGAGCCGTGGAGAAAAACGGGAAGCTCACTGTAGACCGGCCCATGACCGTGTTGGAGGCTGTGCTGGAAGCCGGCGTGGACATCAACCACGCGAACTTGAAGGGCGTTCGACTGACGCGCAACGACAACGGGACTCCCGAAGTTTTTGAGCTCGACCTGGACCGCCAGATTCGGGGGAAAACCGCCCCGGGCGAAGCACCGTTTTACGTCAAACCTTCCGATATCATCTACGTTCCTCAGAAGTTCCAGTGGTTCTAGCACGCCCTCCGGCTGACCGGGAAATTGAGGATGTCACGGCAGACGCCACACGTTGTCAGGCGTAATTCGACTTCCAAATCAGGGTTGTCCACGACAGACAACGTGTGCGGACTCGTCTAAAAATCTCAGCATCACAGCCTTTAACCGCTAAAGTCGGGTGTTCTATGGCCGAAGAACACCTGAGATCCAGCTTTGAGTGGGAGCAATTGCGGAACAATTGCATGGTGTGCGCGGTCGATAGCGGTTGGCGAGCTAGATGAATATGAATGAAGCATGGTATTGCGGACGGACGAAGCCGAAGCACGAGCATATCGCGGCCGCGAACATTGTGCGCCAATTGGGGCTGGAAGTATTCAATCCGCGCCTTCGCGTGGGACGTCCGACTCAGCGGGGGCTGGTGCGGAAGATCGAACCACTCTTTCCCTGCTATGTTTTTATTCACTGCACCCCGCAGGAGTGGAATTCAGTTCGTTACGTGACTGGTGTCAGCAGCCTGGTTCATTTTGGGAATTTCATTCCTTCAGTTCCAGATGCGATCATCGATGAGCTGCGAACCTGTTTCGAGAATGAGGAACCACTCGTCGTTGAGGATTCCCTGAAAGTGGGCTCAGAAGTAATCGTAACGAACGGTGCATTCCGTGGCTTCTCTGCCACCGTTTTGAAGACCCTCCCCGCGCGTCAGCGGGTCCAGGTTCTCTTGGAAATTCTCGGTCAACCCACCGTCGTGGAGGTTGACCGCTATTCGCTCAGCGTGGAAAACCCCAGCCTTGCCGCCAGTCTGCCGGCCTTGGCTGCGGCAGTTTAGTTCGAAGCGTTCACCACGCGGACGCACACATAAACAACGGGATGCAATCCCGCAAAGATAGAGTTCGCGCCGATGATTACCTTGTAGTCGTCTGCAAGTGCGGAGCCCGTACAGGAAAAATTTCACAAAAGTCCTTCAGCATTTACACCGCCTGCCGTTTAAACCGTTAATCCTATGACAAAACAAATCAAAGTTGGCGTTGTTGGCCTCGGCTATTGGGGCCCCAACCTGGTCCGCAACTTCCGCTCGCTCCCCAATTGCCAGCTGAAGATCATGTGCGACCTCAGCGAAGATCGCCTGCGCCATCTCCACAATCTCTACCCTGAAGTCCAGGGTGAAACTGATTTCGACAGGATGCTCGCCGACGGCGGCCTCGACGCCGTGGTGATCGCAACGTCGGTCAAGTATCACTACCCGATGGCGAAAGCGGCTTTGCTTGCCGGCAAGCACACATTCATCGAGAAGCCGATGGCCTCGTCGGCCGAGCAATGCGAGGAACTCGTGGACATTGCGGAGAACAAGGGCCTGGTCCTGATGGTCGGCCACACGTTCCTTTATTCGCCCGCGGTCCGGAAAATCAAAGAGGTCGTCGAATGGGGCGATCTTGGCGACATCCGCTACATTTGCGCGCGCCGATTGAACCTCGGGCTCTTTCAAAAAGACATCAACGTGGCCTGGGACCTTGCGCCGCATGACCTTTCAATTGTCCTGCACATCATGGGCGAAATCCCGCAAACCGTGAACTGCCGCGGCAGCGCACACGTGACTCCGGGAATTGAAGACGTCACCACGATGTGCCTCACGTTCAAAAACAACCGCTCCGCCATCATCCAAAGCAGCTGGCTTGACCCGCGGAAGACGCGCGAGATGACCATCGTCGGCAGCAAGCGCATGATCGTTTATGACGATGTTGCCCAGATCGAGAAGATCAAGATTTACGACGTGCGCGTGGATCGTCCGCCGCATTACGACACCTTCGGCGAGTTCCACTACGCCTACCATTACGGCGACATGTACGTGCCGTACATCAAGCAGGAGGAACCCCTGAAATCCGAATGCCAGCACTTCCTGGACTGCATCAAGGAAGGCATCACGCCGTTGACAAATGGCCGCCAGGGATTGGAACTGGTACGAATTCTCGAAGCCTCCTCCAATTCATTGAAGCAGGGTGGCGCGCCAATCACACTTGGCCAGCCTCCGCTCTCGGCTTTGACCGCATTACCGGCAGCAGCATCTCCGAGCCGAGCAAAGGCAGTGCGGGCCTGAATCAACCGGCTCCACATCGCGGGATACCATGAGGTCGGTCCAATCATCGATTCAGTGATTTCCGGGTCGGACGAATTGGTCAAAAGCTCTGAATTTGTCACGTCTGCGACGAACCCCTTGGAAGTTCCTGACTGGAACTTGCAGATTTCGCAGCTTGGCGGATCGACGATTTTCCACACGCGCGAATGGTGCAAGGTCTTGCGTGATACGTATGGTTTCAATCCGTACTACATCACACGCCGGCGGGGCGGGCAAGTGTGCGCATTGCTTCCCGTTCTTGAAGCGAACAGCTGGCTTGCGGGCAGACGCGGAGTGTCCCTGTCATTCACGGATTATTGTGCGCCGATTGCTACGGCCTCTGATGACCGGCGGCCACTGATTGATGCCGCCCTCGCCTGTGGACGTGAACGGAACTGGAAATACTTCGAATGCCGTGGCGCGGAATTGGAAGCATGGTGTCCGGCTGCCGAAGCGTCGATTGAGTTTTTCACCCATGAACTCGACCTGGCACCGGGAGTGGAGGCCCTGTTTCAGCAGTGCGACAGTTCCACACGTCGGGCGGTGCGGAAGGCGCAGAAATCGAACATCACATTGAACTGCTCGATTGAGCTGGCGGCGATGGAAGAGTATTTCCGCCTGCATTGCCAGACGCGACGAGAACATGGACTGCCACCGCAGCCATGGGAGTTTTTCTTGAACATTCACCGCGAAATCCTGTCGCAAAACCACGGAATGATTGTATCAGCGTCATGTCAGGGCCGCGCGGTTGCCGCATTGGTGCTGTTCTTTTTCGAGAACCAAGCCCTCTACAAATTTGGCGCTTCAGACTCGCAATTCCAGCATCTCCGACCAAACAATCTGGTGATGTGGGAGGCAATCCGGCAAAGCATCGCACGCGGCATGGAACGATTTCATTTTGGCCGAACCTCCCTGCACAACGAAGGCCTCCGGCGTTTCAAGCTGGGATGGGGTTCACGGGAAGCCAGACTTTCCTATTATAAATACGATTTGATGGCGAACCGGTTCAGAAAGGATAAAGATGCCACCTCCGGATGGCATACCTCGGTGTTCCGAGCGCTGCCGGTGCAGGTATCCCGAATTCTAGGCCGACTGCTTTACCGGCACATGGCCTGAAGGACGCCGATCCCGGCTCTGCCCCCAAGGCAGCTGACACAATAAAGATTTATGGACGCAAAAAAGCCCACCCATCCCTCGCACGGGATTAACCTGGGCGACATCTACCACGTGATCTTCCGGCACAAATGGAAGATCTTAATCATTTGGGCCATCGGACTCATCGTCGGCGCCGGACTCTGGTTCTTCACGCCGGCCACGTATCACTCCCGAGCCACGCTCCTCGTCAAGTACGTCGTTGAAAGCAAGCCTTTGAGTTCCGACGATCCGACCGACACGAACCTGCGAAGTCCAGATGCCAGGGGCACGTCCATCATGTCCTCCGAGCTGGCACTATTGACCAGCTTTGATCTGGCGCTTGACGTGGCGCGCAGTGTTGGCCCGGAAAAGATTCTCGCAAAAACAGCCGGAGGCAAAGACCTCTACCAGGCGGCGGGAGAAGTGAGCGCCGGATTGAAAGTCGAAGCGCCAAGGAACGGCAGCATCCTGAATCTTTCGTTCGAACACCGAGATCAGTCGGTTGTGCAACCGATCCTCGAGCAGGTCGTAAAGAGCTATAACCAGATGCATGTGGCCGCGCATCTCGCAACGGGAAGCCTGGATGATTTCTGGGATCAGCAAACCACTGAAACGAAGGCGCTACTCGATGAAACGGAGCGCCAACTTCGCGAAGCCAAAGCAAAGGCGGACGTGATCTCGCTGCCCGAAACCAAGAAATCACAGGCCGAGAACATTGCTCGAATCCAAACCGAGCTTTACAACCTTCAAGCCGAACGCGCCGCGCATATTGCCACCCTCGATTTGCTGACCAACAATGCGGCTGTTTCGACTACCGCTACGAACGAAACCGTCACCGCCACAGCAGCGCCTTCCGCTCCGAACGAAGTGGTCGACCGCCATAAGGAAATCTCGACGCTGATTGATTCGCTGCAGAAGCAACTTTCCACGATGTTGATTTCTCTCACTCCCGAAAGTCCGCACGTGAAAGGTCTCCAAGGTACGATCGAAGCCCAGAAGCAACTGAAGTCAGACTTGGAAAAGGAATATCCGGACTTGCGTGAAAAGCGCGTCGCTAAAAGCCTGAATACCGCCCAAGAAGAAGTTTCCGGCACACAACTGCTCACTGAGCTGAGCACGATTCGGGCATTGGAGGCCAAGATCAACGTCCACACGCAGACACTCGCGCGCGTCCGAAAAGAAGCAGCCGTCCTTGGCGAAATGGAAGGAACCATTGTCGAACTGGAGCGAAAGCAGAAGCTGCTCGATGAAAAGTACAATCACTTCTCGTCTCGCCGTGATCGCAGCCGCTTTGATGAACAACTCGGACCCGGGCGCATTTCCGCCATCAAGACTGTTCAATCCCCCACCCCGGCTTCGAGGGATACTTCGACCCTTGTGCGGCTGGTCCTTATCATCGTGGGCGGCGGTTTTGCCGGCGGGCTTGGCCTTGCTTTTCTGATCGACTTTTACCTGGATCGATCAATCAAACGACCGGTGGAAGTCGAAGCACGGATGGGGCTGCCGCTCTATCTTTCGATTCCCAAAGTCTCCGGCAGCAGCCCCTCGCGTCTGAACGGAAAATCCCCCGCGCTGCTGGGCGATGCCAAAGCTCCCGGTGCGGAGGAAGGCAGAACGGAGGCCACCACAACCGGAGCGGTTCAGCACAGACGAAATCCTGAATTGGACGCCTTCTTTGAAGCGCTGCGTGACCGATTGATCTTCTCGTTCGAAATGCGAAACCTCGTTCACAAGCCGAAGCTGATCGCGCTGACCAGCTGCGGACACGGCGCCGGCGTGAGCACGATTGCCCGCGGTGTGGCCGCGTCGCTTTCGAAAACCGGTGACGGCAACGTCCTGCTGGTGGACATGAACGAGCTCGGCCACGGTGCGACGCACCACTTCCATAAAGGCAAGCTCAACTACGGATTGGATGATGCGCTCGAACTCGCGAAGCGCGACAGCGCCATGGTGGAAGAAAACTTGTACGTCGTAAGCGGCAACACGGCGGATGGTTCCGGTCTTCCGCGCATCCTGCAGAAGCGGTTCTCCACCCTGCTGCCCAGACTACGGGCGAGCGACTACGACTACATCATCTTCGACATGCCTCCGGTCAGCCAGCTCAGCGTGACGCAGCAGTTGTCCCGGTTCATGGACGTGATGCTGGTCGTGGCGGAATCTGAAAAGACGAATCGCGAGGTGCTCAAACGGGCTACAGCTCTGCTCTCGGAGACTACAGCTGCGGTGGGCGTTGTATTGAACAAATACGAAAACCGCGTTCCTGACCGTCTCTTGCCCGAAGAGATTTAATCCTGCTTCAGAGCGAGAATCTTCTGCGAACATCTTCGCCTGGAACGCTATTCTTGCGATCTGTCGTTCAGAAAATCATCATACAGCTCAAATTAACAACCGGGTTTCTGCCAGAAGCGTGTCCTGGCTGGGACCGGCAGCGGAATGGAATAATCGAATATGGACTTCTCTTGGTCTAACGAACAAAAAGAACTGTTGGATGCAGTGCAACGTTTCGCGAGCCAGCAACTCGCAAGCAACGTGATCGAGAGCGACCGCGCGGCAGAGTTCAGCCGTGACGGCTGGAACAAATGCGGACAATTCGGAATTCCGGGGTTGCCTGTCCCAACCGAATATGGCGGTCTCGGCGCGGATGGTCTGACGACGGTTGGCGCCCTTGAAAAACTCGGCTACGGATGCAAAGACAACGGATTGATCTTTTCGATCAATGCGCACCTTTGGACAGTGGTAATGCCGCTGGTGACGGCTGGAACGGAAGCGCAGAAGCGCAAATACCTGCCCGGTCTCTGTAACGGCACGCTCATCGGCGCGAATGCGATGAGCGAACCCAATTCAGGTTCGGACGCCTTCAGCCTGACTACAACCGCTCAGAAATCGGGCTCCAAATATATACTTAATGGCAGCAAGATTTTCGTGACCAATGGTCCAGTAGCGGATCTTTTCGCGGTTTATGCCACGGTGGACAAGTCAAAGGGCGCGCACGGTGTCAGCGGCTTTCTGGTGGAACGCAATACGCCCGGGCTGGTCATTGGCCGCAAATTGGAAAAGATGGGCCTGCGCACATCGCCCATGGCAGAAGTGTTTCTGGAGAACTGCGAAGTCCCGGCAGAAAACCTTCTCGGAGGCGAGGGCGGCGGAAGCTTTCTTTTCACGCGTTCCATGACCTGGGAACGAGGCTGCATTCTTGCGAGCGCCGTCGGCTCGATGCAACGCATGCTCGAAACCTGCATCCGTTACGCCAACACGCGAAAGCAGTTCGGCCAGTCGATTGGCAAGTTCCAGCACATCTCCGGCAAGATCGTTGATATGAAGCTGCGGCTGGAAACCGCCCGGCTTCTGCTTTATCAAGGGGCTTGGTTGAGGTCAAAGGGTCGCAGCGGGTTTCTCGAGGCTTCGCTCGCCAAGCTGCACATCAGCGATTCATGGATCAAAACTTGCGAGGATGCCCTGCAAATCCATGGCGGCTACGGCTACATGGTTGAGTACGAAATCGAACGCGAATTGCGCGACGCCATGGGCAGTAAACTGTATTCAGGCACCAGCGAAATCCAACGCAACCTGATCGCG
>CAMLLE010000086.1 GCA_946480555.1 uncultured Verrucomicrobia subdivision 3 bacterium | reverse complement strand
TGTCGCACTCATCCCCTCGGTAAAGTAGCTGATCGAGACCGGCACACCCGGCGGCGGGAACAGCCGCACGGAGAAGCCGGCCGCGAATGAACCGGAATTTCCTTCCACGACTTCGATGTCTGCAACTGTGGCCAGGGAGGCGATTGCAGTAGTCACGGCCTGAACGCGGTTATTGGGCAGGTAACCGTCCGGTTCGCCGCGAACCACATTCGCGACGTTTGTCAGCGTTCCCGGCGAATTGACCTGGACTACGACTGACAGTTCCGCCGACGCACCTCCAGCCAGCGTGCCGAACTGGACGACGACCCTTCCGCCCGTCGCGTTTGCCGAACCCTGCGACGGTGTGGCCGAGACGAAAGCCACGCCCGCAGGCAGGATGTTCGTCAGCATCACGCTGTTCGCTACGGACGGTCCGGTGTTTGTCAGGCGCAGTGTGTAGGTCAGCTGCGAGCCCAGAGCGACAACTGCCGGCGGCACATCTTGCGACAGCACGAGATCGTCCAGAACTGCCGAACCTCCTTCCAGCTCGAATACCGCGTCAGCGAATCCGGCCGTCTCATTACCGCTGCGGAACTCCGAAGTGCCTTCATGATGGAAATACCATCGGCCATCCGGAATGGAGACGACGAACGACGCCATGTCCGACAGGTTCGAGAACGTCGCCAACGTGCTGGTTGCCTGGTCAGGAACCCGCGTGCGAACGATCGTCTCAGAGTCGAGGACATACACGAGGTTCAGCTCGCCCCCGAATTTCTCAGCCACGCCCCAATATCCCCAGCTTTCCGAATTCTGGTGCTGCAGCAAGGGCATCGCGCCGACAGTGGTGACATTGCCGGTGGCAAAACTGATGTCGTAAACCTGTCCGCTCACATGGATAACGAAATGACCGTAGCCGGAGAAAAAGCCCACTTCGCCGGAGTTCTCGTTGAGAATGATCGGCGTTGAAACCGGAATGCTTTCGCCCGTCAACAGGCCCGTTTCGGAATCCAGCGCCAGCAGTGTCGTCAGAGTTCCACCGCTGGAAGTGATCGGCACCGTGCCATTGGCAAGCACGTAAACCCGGCGCGTTCGCAGATCGGTGATCAGGCTGTCCCAGCGATTTCCTATGGAAGCGGCTCCCGTCAGATCATTGGCCAGGAACTGCGCCGTGAACGAATCGCCGGTGACGAAAAACCGCGATTCCGACAGCGCCACGCCGCCACGATCGTCCCCGGTGAGTCCGGTATGCTCGACAGCCACGGCGTTGTTGGTCGTCAACGAGACGATGCGGAATCCACCACCCGGCGGCGGAGTCACCCGCGTCACGACACTGGCGGTGTTATTGCCCAGGAAGAGCTCGGTCACTGAAGTGCTGGCGACTGTCACCCGGTTCGAAATCACTCCGTCCGAGTTTGGCTTCGTGGTGATGGTAACGGAGGCTGTGCTCGCACCCGTCAGGCTGCCAAGATTGCAGACCACCGTGCCGTTCACGGTGCTGGATGAACCCTGCGATGGCACGACGGAAACAAGGTTCAATTCCAGCGGCAGCACATTCGTAAGATTGATTCCAGAAATCGTGTCCGGACCGCTGTTGCTGACGATGATCGAGTAAACCAGGTTGCTCCGCACGTCACCGCGATCGGGCGACGCCGACATATAAACCGAGAGATCGTTGCGCAGGTTCACACTGATGCGTTCCGCCCGGCCGGAATGGCCGTCGCCATCCGAGGCGCGCAGCACGATATCTTCACCTGGCGCCTGCACCGCAATGTTGCCGGACCAAATCCCGTTCGTGAATGAGGCCGTTATTGTTGGTGTCACCGGGATCACCGCACCTTCGCCTGGAGCGTAACGGAAATCGACGAAGTACCACCGCGGTGAATCGCTGTTGTTCGGGAAGGAATCGCTGGTTTGATAATAGCTGGAATGAATCGCTCCATGGGCGAAGGTGAACGGCAGGTCGAACCGGTAATAGTTCTGCGTATTCAGCACGCCGATGCGGTAGCGCACATTGGCCAGCAGCTGGACCGGTTCCGGCAGCGGCGTCTCCGTCCATGTTCCCGCCACACTGGTCACGGGATGACTGAAGATCAATGCGCCCGTGTCCGTCCAGAGCGACACCTTGGTTCCCGAGTAATGCCGCACGTGCGTCACAACAATGTTGGTGCTGGGCGTGAAGGAATAGCCCACGGTGTAGGTACCGCTGAACGAATTGTTGTGCGTCACGTTCCCCAGGACGGAATCCGTCGGCTGACTCGCACCCGCCGTCGCACTCAGCATCGCGGTGCCGCTGAAACTGCTCAGTGTGTTGCCGGATGAATCCTGCGCCGTCAGCGTGACCGCGAACGGCTCGCTCACGAATTGCGGCGAAGGTATCAGCGCCCATTGGAACTGATACAGCTCTCCCGCCAGCCCGTCGTCGTTCACGATGGTTCCCAAACCCTGGCTGTCGGCGATATTCGCATAGTCGGCGCTGGTCAGATTCACAAAGAAGGCTTCGTCCGATTCGATTGTGATTTCGGAAATCACGCGCACGGGAACGACAGCACTCGTCTGGCCGGCCGCAAAGAAGATCGAGCTGTTCGTGTGGATGTAATCCACACCCGCCGACGCTGTGTTCGGGGAAGTCGAAAAGCTCACGTTGATTCCACGACCGCTCGGCGCAGAAAGAGTCACGTTGAACAGGGCGTTTGTGCTGCCCACATTTCCTTCCACCAGCTGCGCGTCGGTGATCGTTACATCCGGCAACGGGTCGTTGTCCGTGATCAAACCCGAAGCGAAACCATCGTCCACGATGGCGTTGCTGACGCTGGTGATGTTGACGAAGAAGTTCTCATCGAACTCGTTCAACAGATCATTGATCACCGGGACCACGATCAGTTTGTTGGTTTCGCCAGGCGCGAAGACCATGGCTCCGCTCGCGTTCGAATAATCGATGCCAGCAACGGCGGATCCTTCGAATGTGACATAGCCGAATCCTACGGGATACGGCGCCGGAACGCTCAGCTGCACCAGGAACTGGAAGTTCGTGATACCGGTGTCGCCTTCGGTTATCTCGCCGTCGATCAGGTTGAGTTGCGGTATCTCGACCGACGTCAACGTCCGCAACTGGTTGTTGCGAAGGTATCCATCCGGCTCCGCCCGCGCCACAGTGGCGAGGTTCGTGAGCGTTCCAACCGACATGGTTTGCAGCACCACGGTCAATGTCGCGTTGCTGCCGCCCGGAATGGTTCCGAAGTTCGCCACCAGAGCGCCGCCGTTCTGCACCGCGCTGCCCTGCGATGCGTTGAACGAGACCATGTTTGCCGTGGATGGGAAGATGTTTGTCAGCATGACGCCGGTGGCATCGCTCGGACCGGAGTTCGTCGCCACGATCGTCAGCGTCAGAATGTTGCTGAACGCTACCGGATCGGCAGATTCCATCACGGCGATGCTCAGGTCATCCTGCACGCTGCCGCCTCCCGGCGCAGACCAGAGAAGCGCATTGGCCATGAGCCGGCCACCATCGGTATTCGCATTCCAGAAGCTGCTGCTCGCGGTGCTGGACGGCGGGAACATGTTCAGCGCCACCACGCGGCCTCCGGAGGTCTCACGCGTGACGACAAGCGGACGGTTGTTGTTCCAGTGCGCCACCATCGTGGAGCCCTGCAGGACGCTGAGCAAATAGTGATAGCTCGACGAACCGCCATTGAACGAATTCACACCATCGAGAATCGGGTGTCCCGGATCATCCTTCACCAGGCTCAACGAGAAACCCGAGGATGAACCGCTCGCGCTGACCGGCAGATAACCGCCGGAACTGAAGCGTCCCCCAAGGTCACCTGCTTGGAAGGCGAATACCGCCGCCACCACACCGCCGCCGGAATCCACGTAATCGGCCAGCAGGTTTCCAAGCGACGCCGGGTCGTTGAAGCTGTAATTGTCCCATACCAGCACTGCAGCGTAATCGGTCAGTTGCGCCAGCGTCGGGACGGGATTTCCACTGCGCATATCAAAGGCATCCACACCTTCGAACAAGCCCGTCGCCAGCAGTTTTGTCCGCACGTCGTTGTAATAAGCCGTGTCATCGGCCGCCAGCAGCGCCACGCGTCCCGTTCCTCCAGCCAGCGGACGCACGCGAGTCTCCGTCACGGCAACGTTGTTCATGAAATCAGAATCCGGTTCACCACGTGAGACGCTGCAAATGTTCGTCAGGGTGATCAGGTCCAGCACCGGCTTGACCTGAATGACGACCTCCGCCGTCGCACCGCCAGCCAGCGTTCCAAGCGCCGCCGTTACCACGCGTCCGGACCGGACTGGTGTTCCGATCGACGCGCTCGCCGAAAGGAAGTTTACCTCCAGCGGCAGGATGTTCGTCAGCATCACGGCCGTGGCACTGTTCGGGCCGGTGTTGGTGACGCTGATCGTGTAAGTGAGATTGCTGCGGACATCCGCAGGTGCGGGTGTTGCCGTGACAAACACGGACAGATCATTCTGTCGCTGAACCGAAATCCCATTCGCTTCGCCAGCGTGGCCGTTGCCGTCGTCCGCCCGCAGAATCACGTTTTCGCCTGGCGCCTCCAGGACAACCGGCCCGGCCCAGATGCCATTCGTGAATGAACCCGAAAGCATGGGTGAAACCGGCACGTTGGCCGATGTTCCCACGGTGTAACGCACATCCACCAGCCATCGCGACGATCCGCTGTTGCCGGATGGGAAAACGTCGCCGAAACCTTCGTTGTTCTGGTCGATCGTGCCGTTCGGGAACGTGAAGACCGAACTGTTATTCCAGCGATAGGTTCCCGGACCGGAGTAGGCCGCCAGCCGGTAACGGACGCCGGCCAGCAATGTTACCGGACTGGGCAGCTGCGTTTCCGACCATGAACTGCCCGTGCTCGAAACTGCCTGGCTGACGATTAGCGCGCCGCCATCGGACCAGATCGACACCTTCGTGCCGAAGTAATGCCGTACGTGTGTGACGACGATGTTCGTATTTGGCGTAAAGCTATAGCCGAGCGTGAAGTTGCCGGAGCTGGACGAAGTCGGAACTTCGTCTCCAATGATTCGGTTTGTGACGGCAGTGCCACCGATGGCCGCACTCAGCGTCACCGGCCCCGCGAAGTCAGTGACCGTATCGCCAAATGAATCCTTCGCAGTAACCATCACCGGGAACGGCTCGTTCACGTATTGCGGCGACGGCACCACCGCCCAATCGAAGTGATCGATCTGGCCCGGGATTCCATCGTCATTCAGGATCAACGTAGCGGCCTCCGCCGTCGCGATCGTGGCGTTGACCGGAGTGCGCAGGGCGAGCGAGAAAGATTCGTTCACTTCAATCTCGGTGTCGCCGACTACGTTGACGATGATATTCGTCGTGGTCTGGCCGGGCGCGAAGACCAGCGTGCCCGTTGCGTTCAAGTAATCGCTGCCGACCAGCGCCGTGCCGTTGGTGGTGTAATAGCTCACCTGAACCGTTTGCGGGCTGGGATAGGATAACTGCACCTGGAACCCAACGCTGCGAAGGCCAAAGTTCCCCTCGACAATGTTCGTCGTGGATACGGTCAGCGTCGGCTGTAGCACCGCGGTGCCTTCCCGCACGAGGTTGTTGCCGGCGAACGCATCAGGCTCGGCGCGCGTCACACCCGCGATGTTCGTGATGCTGCCTGGCGCGGTGGGAGTTCCCTGCACGGTCATCGTCGCCGTGGCGCCTGCGGCCAGCGTGCCCACGTTCCAATTCAGCGTTGGCAATGACGTCGTGACGGTTCCCTGCGAAACACTCGAACTGCCATAAGTGACCGACGCTGCCAGCCGGTTGGTTACCACGACGGCCGTGGCGACGGATGGCCCGGTGTTTGAAACGGTGACGGTGTAGGTGAGGTTCGCGCCCGCTCCGACCGGGTCAGGAGTGTCCGAAACGGTCAGCAACAGGTCGTCGCGATAAAGCATGGTAAACGGAGCGGAGTCGCCGCGATGCCCATCCCCATCGGATGCCGAGAGGAACAGGTTGGTGATGCTGAATGCGGCGAGCGTCACTGGTCCGGACCAGACGCCGTTCGTGAACGTCGTCGTCATGTTCGGCGTGACCGCCACCGGCACCTGTGTTCCCACGTTGTAACGCAGATCGACAAACCACCACCGCACCGAATCAGACGTTGTCGGGAATCCGTCTCCCTGCCGCTGATAACTCAGGTTGATCACGCCATTGGAGAAGGTCGATCCGACATCGAATCGGTAGTAATAGGTGCTTTCGGTGTAAACGGTGACGCGATACCGCACACCCGCCGTCAGCGCGAGCGGCGCGTTGAGCTGCGTTTCCACCCATGAACCGGGCGAGCTGACCACGCTCTGGCTCGCGAGCAGCACACCGGTTTCCGCCCAGATGGAAACCTTGTTGCCAAAGTAATGCCGCACGTGCGTCACAATGATGTTCGTGTTCGGCGTAAAGGAATAACCAAACGTGTACGGCCCGCTGTTCGCGGAATTGGCCGCCGAGATGTCGCCAAGGATGCGATTCGAAATCGCGCTGCCGCTGAACGCGCTGAGCAACGCCGGCCCGCTGTAGTTGCTCACAGTGTTGCCCGCGCTGTCCTTCGCAATGACCGAAACGGCAAATGGCTCATTGGCGAACTGCGGCGATGGAATGCCCGCCCAATCGAAATGATCGATCTGGCCAGGCAGACCATCGTCATTCGTAATCGTGGCGAGCGCCTGGTTGTCCGCCAGCGTCGCATTGGTCGGATTCAGCAGGTTCACGAAGAACGTTTCGTTCGGTTCGACGATCGTGTCGCCAATGAGGCGGACTTCAATGGTCCGGTTGGTCTCGCCGGGCAGGAATGTCACCAGGCCATTGGTGGCGGCAAAATCCGCCGTGGCCAACGCGGTGCCATTCGTCGTTGTATAAACCACGGTCACGTTCTGGCTGTTCGGATACGACAGCCGTACGTTGAAGCTAAACAGGCCTGCGCTTGCTGCGCTGTTTCCTTCCGGCCCGGTCACGTCTTCGATGACGATCGAAGGCACCAGCACCGTCGTGACTACCGCCGCGGCATCGTTGCCAGGGAACGGATCCACTTCCCCGCGCACAATGTTCGCCCGGTTGGTCAGCGAACCTACGGCCGTCGGCGTCGCAACAATCGTCACCGTCGCGCTTGAAGCGCCGGCAATGGCGCCGAGATCCACGCGCACTACACCACCATTTTGCGTGAAGGTGCCTTGGGAAGTGGTGGCGGATAGGAACGTCGCGTTCGCCGGCAACTCGTTTGTGAGCACCACTGCCGTTGCACTTTGTGGACCGCTGTTCGTCACCGTCAGCGTGTAGGTCAGCGGCGCCCCCACTTGGACCGGATCGGGAGAATCGCTGACTGCCAGGGCGAGGTCATTGTGAATCAGCACATCCAATGGCGCACTGTCGCCCAGATGCCCGTCGCCATCGTCCGCACGCAAAACGAGATTTGTCGCCAGCTGTTGAACCGTGAGATTCCCGCCCCAGATGCCGTTGGTGAACGATCCGGAGATCAAAGGCGTCATCGTGACACCTGCTTCCGAGCCCAGCAGTCGGAGATTCGGCACGCGTGCGATGACGTTCGGCGATGGCGATGCTCCGGCCCAGCCCAGCGGATCGCCCGCGCCGCTGTCTGTGCGATAGAACAGCGAGCGGTTCAACGCCGTATCGGTCGAACGCGTGCTGCCATCCGCCGTGTAGAAGCTGTTGTTGAAGCTGAAGTCGATGATCAGGTTGTCCACGCCGTTGTAAGCGAACGGCGCGGTGAAGGGCAGCGCCAGCCAGCCGGTTCCGGGCACGGCGAGATTCGTCTGCACAACCACCGTCCAGCCGCTGCTTTCCCAAACCGGATTCAAGCCATACCCGGTTGAAGCCGTGTGCTTCATCCGAATGGTGAAGTTCCCCAGCATCTGCCCGGGCGCCGCTGCCACATCCAGTGCCAGCCCGGTGATGTTCCGCGACTGGCCCAGCTCACCGGCGAGGTAAATCGATTGCAGCCGCGCATCGTGATAGAACGAAGCGAGCGGGAAATTCCAGAGCACGTTGCCCGTCCCGACAGTCACGTCCTGCGACGCGATCACGCCCGACAGCGTCACCGGCCCGGCGAAATCCGTGACCACGTTGTCGAACGCATCCATCGCCGTCACCGCAACCGGGAAGGTCTCGTTCACGAACTGAATCGCCGGAATGGCGCTCCAGACGAAATGATCCACTTCACCCGCAAAACCGTCGTTGTTGACGATGGTGCCAGTGCCGGAACTGTCGGCGATCGTGGCATTCACGGCAGTGATCAGATTCACGCTGAAGGTTTCGTTCGGCTCTATGAGAACGTCGCCGCGAATCGTGACGTTCACTGGCTGGCTCGTGGAGCCGGGAGCGAAGATGAGCGTGCCCGACGCCGCGAAGAAGTCAGCCGCGCTCGCCGAACCGTTGGCCGTGCTGTAGCTCACCTGCACCTGCTGCAGACTCGGCGAGGACAACGTCACAACGAAGGGCAGGTTCGTGGTGCCAATGTTCCCTTCCGTCAAGCTGGCATTGGCGATTACCACATTCGGCTTCACGACAATGTTAGCCGTGGCGACCTGCAAGTTCGAACCGAGCGATACGTTGACCGTGTTCTCCTCCCCAATCCCGGGCCGGACTCCGCGGACGGAATAACTGCCCAACGGCACGACATCGAAGCTGAACTGACCCAGAGTGTCGGCCGTGGCGCTGCGGAACACCGGTCCGCTGATCGTCACTGTCGCGCTGGGAATCGGTGTGACGCCGTCCGTGTGATAAACCACACCCGTGATGCTTCCCGAGGCAAAGAGTGCGAGGTTCAGCGTCAGCGTGCTGCCGGAGTTGTTCAGATTGCCGGAAGCCGATCCGCGGAATGACGTTTGCGGATCCAGCGCCTGCACTGAAACCGGGCCGGGTTCAACTGGGAAGAACGAATAGGTTCCGTCCAACCCGGTCGTTGCATTGAAAGTGCCGTTGTTCGCGGTGATCGTCACCTGCGCGTTCGTCACCAGCTGGCCGGACAAGGTTACAAGTCCCGCGACTGTGCCGCCCGGGATCAAGGTCATGTTCACGACGACATTCTGATCCGCAACAGCATTGGTTTGCGCGCGCGCGGCCGTGTTCCCCAGCGGATCAAACGCGCTCAACGTGACCGGGCCGGACGGCACGTCCGTGAAGGTGTAACGACCGCCCGTGTCCGCCGTGGTGGTGCGGGAGAGG
>CAMLLE010000085.1 GCA_946480555.1 uncultured Verrucomicrobia subdivision 3 bacterium | reverse complement strand
GAACTGCGCGCGGTTGGTTTGGTCGGCGGAAAGGAAATTGCGAAGACTACGCTGAGAACCGCCGGCGAACCTGCTGAAATCCGCCTCACCGCTGATCGCTCAAAGATCCGTGCAGATCGCAACGATCTTTCCTACGTGACGGTCGAAGTGGTGGACCGGAAGGGCAACCGCGTTCCGAACGCCACGATTCCGGTTCGTTTCACGATCAGTGGCGCAGGCGAACTCGCCGCCACCGGCAGCGCCGCACCCGACGATGCTGCGAGTTTTCATGTGCCGCTTCGCAAAACCTATCAAGGCCGATGCCTGGCGATTCTCCGGCCGAAGGGTGGTAAAGGGAAGATCACCTTGAAGGCGGAAGCGCCAGGGCTGAAGACTGCGTCCATATCCATCCAGACTCGCTGAAGATCGCGATCTCCGATCGCACCGGCTGGGAACGCCGAGCTGTTCGACCGTGAGATCGCGATCGACCCCGCCTTCCCGGCCGGCGTGAGCACTTTGGAGTCAGTTTTTCTGCTTTCGTGGTGGTCAACCGGGAGAATTATCCATCCGCATTTTCGCGCAGCGGCTTGACTCGATGCTTCCCTGTTCGACTATCGTGCAGGATGCAACTTGCGGTCTCCGCGATGGCGCGCTGTTTCTGTGTGCCTTTTCTTCTGTTGATCTTGGGATCAGCATTTTCCGTTGCGGCACCCGCGGAAGCTCCCGGTTCCACCTATTCGCTCACTAATCTGCTTCAACTCCGGCGCGAAGCCGAACGCGAGGTTAAAGTGATCCAGCCATTTCGGGTGGTGATGGAAGTGCTCGATGTGGATTTGGATCGCGGAGCGTTGGTCGGCCGGGATTCGTCGGGAATTGAGTTCATCCGGGTTGGCATCACCAACCGCGAGATCGAGCGGGGAGCGATCGTGTGTCTGGAGGGCAGGGGATGCGCCGTGCAGTTGGAGGGATTTGGGCTGAGCATCGTGCCGCGATTGGTTGTGGACAACGATGGCGTGCATCCGCTGCTGCCGGAAGCCGGACAAGTGTTTCTAAGTTCCGGCATGCATCCGATCAGACTCGAATGGTTCAACAAGTTCGGAGACTTGGGATTGATCCTGGAGTACGAGGGTCCGGGAGTTCTGCGACAGCGGATTCCTGACTCAGTTCTTTCCCGGGCGGTGATCGATGGCACGGGCCGGACCAATTTCCTCCCTGGCCTCGACTATCGAAGCTACGAAGGCGTCTGGGATTTCCTGCCGGATTTTCGCGAGCTCCGGCCTTCAAAGACGGGAGTCGCTGCAAATTTCACCACGAGCGTCGTGCCAAGAGTCGCTCAAATTGGATTGGAATTCGGCGGCTATCTGCGGATTTCGGAACCGGGTCTTTACACGTTTCGGCTGGCCTCAGACGACGGCAGCCGATGGTTTGTCGGGCAGCCGTTTCTGAATTTCCAGGTGGTGGAAAAGCCCGCCGGGATCCTGCCGCAGGAACCGGCCCGGCCCGGCGTTCTCGAGACGAATCAACGTTCATGGCTGACTTTGGAAGGCCTGATTTCATCGGCAGCCGTCTGGGACAACGGTGGCGGTGAATCGCAGTTGCGAATGGATGGCGCGGACATCCGGATCGAGCTCTTTGAAAGCCGCGATTTCGTTCCCGCCAATCTGGCGCGACGCAAAGTCCGCGTGTCTGGTCTGTATGAGAATGTACTCGCCAGCGATGGCTCTTTCGTTCCGGGCCGGCTGATGGTTTTGAATTGGAAATCCGTGATGCCACCGGGTCCGGAGTCAGCCTCGCGAGAGCCATTGCGGGGGGCTATGTCCACGGCTGCACGCAGTCGCAGCGGTGCTTCCGTGATCACAACGGCCGCAGAGATTAAGTCGCTGCCCGCCGATCTCGCGAGCCAGGAACTGCCCGCGTCCATTTGCGGCGTGGTCATTACGACAGTATCCAAACATACCGGGGTGGTCATCCAGGATTCAAGCGGCGGCGTCTATGTGGAGCTGCGAGGTTTCACACGCGCGGAACCGCTGCAGCGGGGCATGCTGTGCGAGGTGGAAGGCGTCACCGGCGCGGGATTGTTTGCCCCGATCGTTGTGTCGCATCGGGTGACGCGTCTTGGATGGGCCGAGTTGCCGAAGCCTCTGCGACCGACCCGCGATCAACTGTCGAACGGAAGCCTGGACACGGAGTACACGGAGATCGATGGAGTGGTGACCGACGTGGAGGATCGGCGGCTGACGTTGTTTACGCAAGGCGAGCGGGTGGTGGTGGAGTTGGTGGACTTCCGGCCGGAAGCACTGCCCGATTTCGAGAACGCTGCGGTCCGAATTCGCGGCTGCATATTCGCCAATTTCAGCTTCGACACGCGCAAGCTTGAGGCAGGTTCGCTCAGCATTCGCAGCGGAACGATCGATGTGCTGCATCCGGCGCCGGCGAATCTGTTCGATGCACCGCGGCGGAGCATCAGCGAACTGCTCTTCTACGATCCGCAAGCTGCGCCCTTCCGCCGGTTGAAGGTTGGCGGCCAGGTGATACACATTCGCGGCGAGGAGTTTTTTCTTACCGATGGCACGAACGGGCTGCACGTGACGGTGCGGAATCCGGAACGCTTCGCCGTGGGCGACTTGGTGGATGCGGTCGGATTTCTGGCCCTGCGTGGAAATGCCGCCGAACTCAAGGAATCCGTAATTCGAAAGACGGGTTCCGCGGCGCTGCCGTCGCCTACGAAGCTTTCCCCCGATCAATTGTTCCAGGGCCGGCATGCTGGCACGCTGGTGCAGGTGGACGCTGTGTTGTTGAACCATTGGCGCGAAGCTTCCGAACAAGTGATGGAGCTGCAATCCGGATTTCTCGCCTTCCGAGGCCGCGTGGAATCGGGCGACAAACCGATTTCGCTGCCACCCTCCGGAAGCCGCCTGGCGCTGACGGGTGTCTATACGGCGCAAGGCGGACCGGCAACAGGTGGTGCTCCGGAAAGCTTCGATCTGCTGCTGTCATCGGCCGGCGGCATTCGCGTTCTCAGCACTCCTCCATGGTGGACGTTGAAGCGCATGCTTATCCTGGCTGGCGTGCTGGCGGCGATTCTCCTCGCGGTCTTGTTGTGGAACAAGGAACTGCACAGCAAAGTGGAGGAACGCGGCCGGCAGCTGGAGACGGAAATCCGCAACCGCCAGCACGCGGAGTTGGAGCATGCCGCCGAGGCGGAGCGGGCGCGGATCGCGCGCGACTTGCACGATGAATTGGGAACCGGCCTTACCGAAGTGAGCCTGCTCGCGAGCGCCGGACTCGGTCAGTTTCAGGACGCGGGGAAGATTCGCGATCGCTTCCACAACATTGCTGAAAAGGCGCGCGCGCTGGTTTCCGGGCTGGACGTCATTGTCTGGGCCATCGATCCCCGGCGCAATTCGCTCCAATCGTTTGCCGACTACCTGGGCAGCTATGCGCGCGAGCTGTTTTCGTCCGCGCCGATCGATTGCCGGTTGCGAATCCGGATCGAGGAAGGCGCCGTCACGCTGAGCGAAACCGAACGGCACAGCCTTTTTCTTGCAGTGAAGGAAACCTTGAACAATGCCATCCGCCATTCGTCGGCGACGGAAGTGGAACTCCAGATTTCGCAGTCGGGCGACCGCATGGTCATCGCCATCTCCGACAACGGACGGGGATTTGATTGGAACAAAATTGAACCCGGGAACGGACTCAGCAATCTTCGGGAGCGTTTGGAAGCCATGAATGGCGAATGTCACGTCGAATCCCAGTCTGGAAAAGGAACCACCGTGAGCTTTATTGTTCCGCTGCCAGGCGATCCGAACAAACCGCATCTCAAGTCTGAATGACCTCCGTAGCCATAATCGAAGACAGCAAAACCATGCGCGAAATGTTGGTGGAATTGGTCAACGGCGCCCCCGGCTATCGCTGCGTATGTGCCTGCTCCACTTCCAAGGAAGCGCTGGCCGAAGTCCCAAAACATCAGCCCGACGTCGCGTTGATGGATATTCATTTGCCCGACGAATCCGGCATCAGTTGCACGGCGCGATTGACCGAAAAGATGCCGGGGCTTCAGGTGATCATGGTGACGGTTTACCAGGACACCAACCTGATCTTCCAAGCCCTGAAGGCCGGCGCCTGCGGATACATTCTCAAACGCTTTCGACCGGAGGAAATCCTCCAAGCCATTGCCGAAGTCCGTGCGGGCGGTGCGCCCATGACCAGCGAAATTGCACGCATGGTGGTCCAATCGTTTCGCGCGCCCACCGTGGTGCCGGATGTGGGCCTGACCGGGCGCGAGGCTGAAATTCTCGAACTGCTCGCCGAGGGGCTTTCCAACAAGGAAATCGCCCACAAGAAGAGCATTGCAGCTGGAACCGTGCGGAATCATCTGGCGAGCATCTTCAAGAAACTGCACGTCCGCTGCCGCTCCGAAGCCACCGCAAAGTATTTCAGGGCCAAGCAACGCCCATCGAACGGAGAGTCGTAAGCGCAACTCGATCGATCGTGGAAGCTGCCTGTTCTCGGGCGTTTCCAGACACCTGAATGCGGGTATCTGCTGATTCTGCTTGCGACGCTTACTTCACAAATTAGGATCACGCTCGTCGCGGAACCCACTATCCATAGACTATGACCGCCCACCAAATCGTAGCCAAAGCTCGAAAACTTCCCCAAGTGTCGGCTGCCGCGTTGCGGCTGGCCGAGTTGCTCGACGACGCCGGAAACGGATTCGAAGAAGCCGCCGCGGTCATCAAGTCGGACACCCTGCTGACCGCGAAGTTGCTGCGCGCGTGCAATTCCTCTGCATTTGGTTTTTCCGAGCGGATTGCCTCGGTCGATCAGGCGCTGATGATGCTTGGCTTCCAGGAAGTTCGCCGGTTGGTGCTTTCGCTGGGTTTTGCCGGTTCGATGACTGGCGTGCTCCCGGGCTATTCGATGGAGCCCAGTGAGCTCTGGCAGCACGCGCTCGTTACAGGATCCGCAGCGGAACAGCTGGTGGCAGCCTGCCAGCCTGACTGCGATTCCGCCGTCGCCTTCACCGCCGGGCTGTTGCACGACCTCGGCAAGGTGGTGATTGCGCAGGTCATCACGCCGGAGGCGCAAACGGTCATCGGCCGCCACATGAACGGTGAAGGACTCGGCAGCGTGGAAGCCGAACGTGAAGTGCTCGGAACCGATCACGCTGAAGTCGGCGCGTGCCTGCTCCACATCTGGCGCCTGCCCGAGCCAATCGTCGAGGCCGTGGCGAATCATCACCGGCCGGTGTTCAAACCATCGCCGCAGCTTTCCGCCATCACCCATTGCGCCAATCGCATTGCACACCTCGCAACGGAGGACACGGTTGAGGAACGCTATCGAATCAACGACGACCCGGTGCTGCAGGCCGTTGGCCTGAACAGTGAAACGGCTGAAACCGTGATTGCCGCGACCCGCAAAAGCCTGGATCGCGCCCGGGAACTCGCGCTTGTTTGATCGATTCGTGCATTCGACCGCAGTCTTCCCGGCGGTGGGGAATCGCAGAGTCTCGCCGCCGGTCACCGTTTATCGCCACGGCAATCCCCAGTGGAAGATTTCGTTGAAGATGAAGCGGAGTGGAAATTCCGCGTCGCCACAGTCGCCGAGTTTGCCAATGAGAGGCTGAAGGCATATCAAGTTGATTCCAGCACCGCCACAGGGAACTCCTTCAACACTTCCGCCACCCTCAGCTTCGATTCGTTTGCTTCAACTGAAGTTCCTGCGAAAATGTTCCGGTACGATTTCGCTGCGAGTTCTTTGGGAATTTCCAATTCCGTATCCGCCCACGCTTCTTCGCCGACTGGCAGGCGCTCTTCGCCTTGGAGCAAACGCGCCACCAACCGTGGCACGATTGCGATCGCGCTGGAACTTCCTTCCCGTCTGGCGAATGAGATGACGTGTTCCGTGCCGGTTCCCGATGCCGCCAACGGAACGTAAGCGCCCAATTTGAACAACTCGGAAAACCGGCGCCGCAGATGCAGCGTGCGCCAGATGACAAACAATTTCGCGCGGCCGGAATCGTCGATTTCCGGGATTCTCCACTTCGATTCTGCAGAATCGGAGAGCCGGCGGAGTTCCGCGAGCAATCGCCGGCGTAATTGGAAATCGACTGGCCGCCGGTTGTCGGGATCGACAAAACTGAAATCCCAAAGCTCGGTACCTTGATAGGTGTCGGGAACTCCCGGTGCGGTGAGCTTCAAAACCGTTTGCGCCAGCGAATTGATCCGGCCGAAGAACCCGATGCGCTGCACAAACCGCCGGAGATCATCCAGGAACAGGTTGTTGGAATTGTCCGTCAGAACGCGCCGCGTGAAATCATCCACGGCACGTTCGTAATCGGGATTTGGATCCAGCCAGCTCGTGTTCGCTTTCGCTTCCCGGATGGCCTTGAGCATGAATGCCGCGGCGCGGTCGCGAAACAGCGCGAGCGCTTCGAGGTTGCTGGAATTGGGCGGCAACGCACCGATCAGGCTCTGGTAGAGCAGATACTCATCGTTTGCGTCTGGAGCGCGGGTTCCGTTGAGCCTGGTCAATTTATCCGCATTCAGCTGCTTCCAACGCGTGACGGCATCGGCCCATTCGCCCGGGAGCTCGCTCAGAACGTTGATGCGCGCGCGGGCGTCTTCGCCGCGCTTGGTGTCGTGCGTGGCGGTGGCGAGCAACGTGTTCGGCCAGCTGGCGGTCATTCGAGCGTTGAACCGATGGAACTCTGCGATCGATACGCCCAGGCGCGCCGGTTCGCCGCCGACTTCGTTCAGCGAAATCAGGCGGTGATAATTGTAAAACGCGGTATCCTCCAGGCCCTTGGCCGTGACTGGCCCGGTGAGTTGCTGGTAGCGCATCAGAAACTCACGCGCAGGAGGAGCGCCCTCGGCGTCCAGTTCGGACAGCAATTCCAGGGTCAGTGCGCTTTCCAGAAAGTTCAACAGGCCGGAATCCACCGCATTCGTTCCGCGTATTTTCTCAACGGCCGATTCAATCACCGCTCGATCCGCAGCGCAGGGAGCCGCGTCCGTGTCGGTGAGGTAAGTGCGATAAACTGGGAAGGCGGCGATGAGTTCCTTGAGCGCAAACTTCAACTGCTCAAATGTGAAATCAATCCCAGCGCGGCTGGCGGCGGCAACCGCCTGGAGCTGGCGCGTCAACGAATTCAATTCACTTGCCAGCGACGTTTCCAGAATGCGCTTCTTCCCGTCGGTAAGCAGGCGGTGGAAATCGGGCGGCGCGTTCGCGGTCGATGCTTCCGCGGATACGAATCCAGCGTAAACGTCGTCCATCGCCGCCTCGGCGCCGGCGTCCACAAACAGGCCGTTCACCTGATTCAAGAAATCGTAGCCAGTGGGTCCATGGACCGGCCAATCGCCGGGAAGATGTTCATCGCCGGACAGGATTTTTTCCGCGACGACGTAAACCGGCTGCTTCGACTGGAGCCGTTCGAAGTATTGCCTTGGATTGCGCAAGCCGTCCGGATGATCGATTCGCAAGCCCGTTATCGCGCCGCGTTCCAGCCATTCGAAAACCACTTTGTGAGCGGCGCGGAACACCTCCTCGCGATCCATCCGCAGCGAAACCAGTTCGGTGACGTCGAAGAAGCGGCGGTAGTTGATTTCTTCCGCCGCGACGCGCCAGAACGCGAGCCGGTAATGCTGCTTCTGAATCAGCCGATGCAACGCAAGGAAGGAATGCGTATCGCTGGCAATGCCATTGAAGGATGCCAGCGCGGATTCGAGTTCAGGCAATTCGGCCGTTCTTCCAGTCCAGCTGGCGAACGGCTCGGGAAGCGTCTGCGTGTTAACCGGGAAATTGCGTTCGTAGTAGCTGATCCAGAATTTTCCGGTGGCGAATGTCAGTTTGAGTTCGCCGCGGGCCAGCACGTTTCCGTAGTGATCGCCCAAAACCGGCAGCAGCACTTTCCCGTGGAGTGCGGGATTGGGCGGCTGCCAGTCGATGTCGAAGAACGCGGCGTAGCGCGACGATGGGCCATGCTCAAGGACATCAAGCCACCAGCCATTCGACAGCGCCGCGCCCATGTGATTCGGGACCATGTCTAGCAGCAAGCCCAACTCGAATTCCTGGCGTGCGGCGGTGAAGGCCTTGAAATCCTGATCGGTGCCGATGTTGGAGTTCAACTTGTCGAAGCAGCAGACGTCGTAGCCATGGGTGCTGTCTGCGCCCGCCTGGAAAAGCGGTGACGCATAAACGTCGGTGACGCCCAGCTCATGCAAGTAATCCAGGATCGCCCGAGCGTGGGCGAGCGTGAAATTGCGGTGAAACTGCAACCGGTAGGTGGCGCCAGGAATTCTAAGTTGGGAGCTGCGGATCATGACAGTTGTGAACAAGCCGCGGCGATTGTGCGCAAGGAACGGCGGCTCGGCACTGGACAGAATCCCTACTGCTTGCCGAGTGAAGTTCTTTGGGGGAACGAGACCTGCCATTCGCCGCGTAGAAAGTTTGTTTCCTCCCGGTTAGAACTTCGGTCTGACTCGATCAATGAATTGGGAAGCTTACAGTCGTTGGTTGGTGGACTCGGGAACGCGGTGCGATTTCGGTCGGACGCCTGTGGGGAGCGTGTCGCCGAAACCTGAAGGAGCGCGACTCCTTGCGTCGCAACCGCGGGTGAACGGCAGATGCATTCGAAATTCCAGGTCCATCAGCCAGACGACACCACTGCGAGTTGCAGGTCCGCATTCCAATGTCTGGACGGATGCTCCTTCAGGCGGAGCAATGCTGCGCCTTTTCCCACGGAAACGGGCGTGTGTGTTCAGCTGCGTCCTCATGCTGATCGCTGGCATGAGCCAGGCAGCGCAACCGCTGGTGCGTTACGTGAATCCATTTTTGGGCACGGCACCGCTGACGAACGTGGCCGACATTGGCTTCGTTCCACCATGGCGCGTTTGGGCAGGACTCACCTTTCCCGGCGCTTCATTGCCGAACGCGATGGTTCAGCTCAGTCCGATCACCGAATTCGGCAGCGGCGCCGGTTACGAATATGAGGACACGGTCATCCACGCGTTCACGCATTCGAACAAAGGGCATTGGGATCTTTGCCACATCCCCTTCATGCCGGTGGCGGGTGAAGTGAATCCGAACAATTTTGGATCGCGCTTCAGCCACGCCAATGAGTCCGCTGTGCCCGACTGCTACCAGGTGCTGCTCGAGCGCCACAATATCAATGTCGAACTCACGACAACGCTCCGGTGTGGTTTTCACCGATACACGTTTCGCGGAGAGCAGAACAAGAAGCTCGTGGTGAACCTTGCCGT
>CAMLLE010000084.1 GCA_946480555.1 uncultured Verrucomicrobia subdivision 3 bacterium | reverse complement strand
GGAATGATGACGGACGTCGGGCGCCAGATGACCGGCGCGTGCTGAATGCTTACGCATCGGAACGCGGGCGGCTCGCCCGCGAGTTCTCGATTTCAGATGCGCAGGGGCGAGCCGCCGCGCTCCTGCTTCAAGCAGAGCCTTGCGCAGCGTGACGCTGCCGGCGTGCGGCGAGTTCTGCGGCCATTTCTTCCGTGCTCTGCTTGTTGAGTTTGTA
The DNA here is from genome assembly GCA_946480555.1 of uncultured Verrucomicrobia subdivision 3 bacterium. The sequence continues at coordinate 9,064 of CAMLLE010000084.1, read as the reverse complement.
GCAGATCAACAAGACGGTGCAGATAACGAACAAGATTCCCACCACAATGCCGCTGGTGAAACGATATCCGGAAACCGCGTCCGGTGCTGTGGGCACCTTGGTATCGTAATTGAACCACCATTTCATCGCCCACACAAATGAAGCCTGGCCGAATGCGAGACCGGACTTCAGCGCGAATCCGATCGTCGCGAACACCATGCCAGTGAATCGACGGCCGGTCTGGAGTTCAGAATAGTCTGCCACGTCGGCGAAGATCGCCCACACGAGCGGAATGGTTGGCGCGTAGAAGACCGCGATCAAAATTGTGAGCGCCATCATGCCGTTCACGTTCGTGGGCGAAAGCAGGTAAAAGGCAAACGTGCCCAGCGCCGCGAGACCAAAGCCGCCAATTGCCACGGCTTTCTTTCCAAACTTCCGCGACAGCCCCGGCGACAACAAAATCACGATGATGGTCGTCGCGGTGCCGACCATGTTAATGATGCTGTTAAACACGTCGGCCACATTGGATTCAGCCAGGTTGGCGCGATCGCCATGCACGATGTAGCCCAGCCATTCCAGCAGTCCACCCGAGGTTGTGCCGGGCGCTGCGGTCAGCCCCAGCTTCGCGACGAAGTCATACATCGCGGCTTTGTCGGCGTAATGGTGATAGTAGTTGTACAGGGCGCCGCCGCGGAAGGAGAGGATCGCAAAGTGGACGAGCGTCATGATCACCATGACTTTCCACGGATTGTTCCGGAGCAGATCTTTGAAATCCTGTTTCGGAGAAGACTGTGTTTCAACCACCGGCTGTACGCGTTCGCGTGTGGTGAAGAACGTGACCAGGAACAGCGCCAGACACAGCACTGCCCAGATGGTCATCGTCATCTGCCAGCCATATTGACGGTCGTGACCGACGGAAAACTTCGCCACCAGCGGCAGCGTCAAGCCACCCACGATGAATTGGGCAATGTTCACAGCAATGAAACGAAACGAGTTCAGCTTGGTGCGTTCGTTCAAGTCAGCCGTCATGACGCCGCCCAGCGCTGAATACGGCATGTTGTTCATTGAGTAGAGCGTCATCAGCATCATGTTCGTAATCGCGGCGTAGGCGATGAGCGCTGGCATGTTCCAGCCTTTTGGCGTGGTGTAGGCCAGCACCATCACAAGGGCCCAAGGCACTGCGGTCCAAAGAACCCAGGGACGAAAGCGGCCCCATCGCGTCTTGGTACGGTCCGCGATAATCCCCATGATAGGATCGAAGGCCGCATCCCACAGTTTAGGAACGAGCAAGATCAACGCTGCGGCCGTTGCGCTCAAACCGAACACGTCGGTATAAAAGTTCACCTGGTACAAAATCATCGTCATGAAGACGAAGTTCGCCGCGGCGTCGCCGCCGCTGTAGCCGGCCTTTTCGATGAACGAGAGTTTCTGATTCGCTGTCTGGCTGGAGGAGTTCATGAATGGATTGGGAAATGGATCGGAAACCGGCGCAAGCGATACACCGTAGGAGACGACGTGAGGAGTCTCAGACTCGACTTCTGCAAAAGGCACAGCGCATCGCACCGTATGTTGCGGAATATGGGACTGCGCGGCAACGCAGCCCCATCTGGATTCGGCAGGGCGGAGCTGCCGCTCCGCCTCGCGGCCGGCTGGTTTGTTCCAATGAAATCCACAACGGCGGCGCGCTCGGAGAGACGCGCCCTGCCAGGCTTGCGATGTTCTTGCCGTCGGTTCATGGGAGAACCGTCAAGGTCAGCTTCTGCAAATCTTCGTCACGCGACGAAGTGCCGACCATGATGTCAAACTCGCCGGGCTCGACCGTGTAGTTCATTTTCACGTCAAAGAAGGCGAGTGATTCCGGTGTGATGGCCAGCGTCACTTTCCGGCGTTCACCTGGTTGCAATGTCACTTTCTCAAAGCCCTTCAGTTCCTTCACCGGCCGCGTGACGGAGCTGACGCGGTCGCGGATGTACATTTGAATCACTTCCGAGCCTTCGCGCTGGCCCGTGTTCTCCACTGTCACCGACACCCGTGTCGATTCATTGCGTTTGATCTTCGTCTTCTCCAGGCGAGCGCTGCTCAACGCAAAGCTCGTGTAGCTCAAGCCGAACCCGAACGGATACAGCGGCGAAACGTCGTCCCCAAGGTAGCCGCGGCGCGCGGACGGCTTGTAGTTGTAGAAGACGGGCAGGTGACCGACCGACCGCGGCACGCTGATCGGCAATTTGCCGCCCGGATTCACGTCGCCGAACAACACTTCAGCCACGGCGGTTCCGCATTCCTGGCCGAGATACCAACATTCGAAAATCGCCGGAACCTTCGCGCTGAGTTCCGTAATCGAAAGCGGTCGGCCGTTGAAGACGAACGCAATCACTGGCTTTCCGGTGGCGGCCATCGCATCGACGAGCTCGTTCTGACGCCCGATCAGATCCAGGCTGGTGCGGTCGCCCATGTGTTTCAAGCTCCAGGCTTCGCGCGACGTTTGTTCGTTGCCGCCGAGCGCGAGCACGATGACGTCGGCTTTCTTTGCGACTTTGACGGCTTCCGCGATTTGCTTCCGGTCTTCAGCTGGATCGCTGAATACGACTTCGTCCTGCTGCCACGAGCCGCCGACGGTGATCTTGCAGCCTTCGCTGTGCAGCACCTTCACGCGATCCCCAACGCGAGCCTTGATGCCGTCCAGCACGGTGACGTTGTGTTTTGGAATGCCGCTGTAGCCGCCGAGCAAACTGCGGTTCGCATTTGGGCCAATCACTGCGATGGTCTGAAGCTTCGCTGGATTCAGCGGCGCAAGGTCGTTCTCGTTCTTGAGCAACGTGATGGTCTCGCGCGCGGCCTGAAGTGCGATCTCGCGATTTGCGTCCGATCCAACGATGCGATCGGCTTCATCCGGATCGACATACGGATCGTCGAACAGGCCGAGTCTGAATTTCCAATAGAGCATTGGCGCGACGAGTTCATCGAGCTGCGATTCCTTGAGCACGCCTTCGCGAACGAGCTGGGTGAGGTTCAGGTAACAATCCGGTTCCGGCAGCTCGATATTCACACCGGCACGAACCGCAAGTTCCGCTGAATGCTTCCGATCGCGCGCCACGTTGTGACCGTGCGTATCCGGGCGATAACCGAGCTCCCAGATCGCGTAATAATCGGAAACGACGAAACCCTTGAAGCCCCATTCCTTCCGCAGAACATCGCGCAGCAGCCATTCGCTGGCGTGTGACGGCACGCCGTCGATTTCGTTGTAGCTGGCCATGATGCTGATGGCGCCAGCTTTCTGAATCGATTCCTTGAACGGCTGGAGAAATGTCTCCCGCAGCACGCGCATGGAAACGTTCACCGGGGCGCAATTCATGCCGGATTCCGGCTGGCCGTGTGCAGCGAAGTGTTTCAGTGTGGCGATCAGGCGCTTCTTGTCCTTGAACGACGCGTCGCCTTGAAATCCGCGCACCGCAGCCATGCCGAGCTGCGTCACGAGATACGGATCTTCACCGAACGTTTCCTCCACGCGGCCCCAACGCGGATCGCGCGCGACATCGACCACGGGCGTCAAAGCCTGGTGCGTGCCGCGCATGCGCGCTTCTTCAGCGGTCATGGCGTAGAGCGATTCGACGAGCTGAGGATTGAAAGTCGCGCCCAGACCGATCGGCTGCGGAAAGCTGGTGCCGTGTTTGGCGGCGTGGCCATGCAGGCATTCCTCGTGGAAGATCACGGGAACTCCGAGGCGGCTTTCCTCGATGAAAAACTTTTGGATCGCGTTGGTCAGTTCCGCCATGCCGCGGGCGGTTTTGCCATCAGCCGGCGTGGCTGGATTGCTGCCCGCATCGCTGGGGCGGCCCACCTGGCCGATGCCATTTCCATGGCTGAAGGCGGCTTTCGCTTTGTTGAAATCGAAGTTGCCCTGGGCATCGACGAGCTTCGTCGCTTTCTCCTGCCATACGCACATCATCTGCGCGGCCTTCTCGTCCAGCGTCATCCGCGCGAGCAAATCCTTCACGCGTTTCTCGATGGGCTTTCCGGACTGTTTGTAGAGCGCAACGGCATTGGTGGCGCTTGCGTGTTTGAGCTTCGAGGTTTTCTTCGAGAGAGGAGTGGCGGTCCGCTGCGATTTCATGGTGCAGATTTTTGTGACGTTGCCGGGAGAACTCTCCCGCGGCCGATGCGACGGCGGAATTTTACTCCGGCACTTCTGACGCGCGCAGTATTTCAAACGCGACGCGGCGGGCGGAATGGAAAACTGAGCCAATTTCATGGATTTTCCTTCGGGGTTTGCTTTCCTGCTTGAAGCTCCGGCGAAATGTCCCGCATCTATCTGGCGACATGAAGAATCCATTCTCGCTGAAAGGCGAAGTTGCATTGATCACGGGTGGCGGCACCGGGCTGGGCTTCGGCATGGCCTCGTGCCTCGCTGAAGCGGGAGCGCGCGTCGTGCTCGTAGGGCGGCGGGCTGATGTTTTGAAGGAGGCCGCGAAAAAGATCGGGCGGCGAACCATTTTTGAAATTCATGATGTGACGCGGCTGGACGCGGCGGCGGAATTGGTGCGGCGCGTGGAAGATCGTGCGGGAGGAGTTTCAATCCTGATCAACAATGCGGGTGTTCACCTGAAAAAGCCGGCGGTTGAAACGACGCCGGCGGAATTCAATGCCGTGTTACAGACCCATCTGGTGGCGGCGTTCAGCCTGACGCGCGAAGTGCTGCCGGGCATGATCAAATGCAAGCATGGAAACGTGCTGTTCACCGCGTCGATGGCGTCGCTGTTTGGAATTCCGCTCGTGTGCGCTTACTCGTCCGCGAAGTCGGCTTACCTCGGTCTGGTGCGGTCGCTGGCGACGGAAGTGTCGCAGCACGGCGTGCGTGTGAATGCGATTGCGCCGGGATGGATTGAATCCGACATGATGCGCAAGGCATTGAGCGGCGATCCGGAGCGCTCAAAGAAGATACTTGGACGCACACCCATGAATGGATTTGGAAAAGCCGAGGATATTGGCTGGGCGGCGACTTACCTGTGTTCGCCCGCGGCGAAGTTCGTCACCGGCGTTGTGCTGCCGGTGGACGGCGGCGCGAGCATTGGGTTTTAACGGCAATTCGGATGGGAGATGGGGAGGCCCGGCAAAGACTGTCTCAAAAGTCGCGCTCCGGCGGTAGCGGCGCTCTGCGAGCGCCGTTCGCGGTTCTGGTGCATCACCGGCTCTCTTTCACGAAACCGGCGGTCACCGACCGCCGCTACAATCGCTACGGATTTGGCGACCCGTGGCAGCTTCAGCGTTTTCAAAATCGCCGAACTAGATCGCGAAATCGGCGTCGTCCACTTTCACGGTTTCCGTCGGCGCCATCAGCATGCCGGCGGCCACGGTCGCGTTGGTGCCGGGTTCGATCAGAATGAATGAACCGGTCAGGCGGTTGGTGTGATAGCCGTCGAACACCAGCGGTTTGGCGGTGCGCAATCGGATCACGCCGATGTCATTCACGGCCAGTTCGCGCGGCGCTGGTTCGGCATCGAAGGTTGAAATGTTGATCCGAGTTTCGAGGCTCGTTACCACGCACTGAACCGTCTGGCTCGTGTGCTTCAACAGGTATTTCTTCCCTTGTTGCAGCGGCTTCAAATGCATCCAGCAAACGCGCGCATGCAGTTCGGACGCGAGGCCGGGCAGGTTGTCGAGGCCCACGATCATGTCGCCGCGGCTGATGTCGATATCGTGCTCCAGGCACAGCGTCACGGATTGCGGCGAAAATGCTTCCTCAATCGTGCCGTCGTAGGTCCAGATGCTCTTCACCTTCGTCTTCAATCCGCTCGGCAGCACGAGAACTTGCTGGTCGCGTTTCACGATGCCGGCGGCGATCTGCCCGCTCAAACCGCGAAAGTCATGCAGCGCAGAGTCCGTCGGATTGTTCGGCCGGTTCACCCACTGCACAGGGAAACGGAACGCGCTTAAATTCCAGTCGCTCGCGATGTGGACGGTTTCCAGGTGATTCAACAGCGTTGGGCCGCCAAACCACGGTGTGTGCTTGGAAGGTTCCACCACGTTGTCGCCGTTCAGCGCACTGATCGGGATGAACTTCACGTCGCGGAAGACATCGAGCTTTGGCAGAAAGCTTTCGATCTCTTCGCGAATTTCCAAAAAACGTTCCTCGCTCCAATCCACAAGATCCATCTTGTTCACCGCGATGACCAGGTGCGGAATGCCAAGCAACGCCGCGAGGTAAGTGTGGCGGCGGGTCTGCTCAATCACGCCCTGGCGCGCGTCGATCAATACGATGGACAAATTCGCCGTGGATGCGCCGGTAACCATGTTGCGCGTGTACTGCACGTGGCCGGGCGTGTCGGCCACGATGAACTTGCGCTTGGGCGTCGCGAAGTAGCGATAGGCGACATCGATGGTAATGCCCTGTTCGCGTTCGGCGCGCAGGCCGTCGGTCAGGTTGGCTAGATTGATCTGTCCGCCGCCGGTGATGTCAGCCGAGCGTTCGAGCGCTTCGAGCTGATCTTCCATCAGGTTTTTCGAATCGTAGAGCAGTCGCCCGATCAAGGTGGACTTGCCGTCATCGACGGAGCCGCACGTGTTAAAGCGGAGGATTTCGATCGTGTGAGCGGAGTGAGGCATTTTAGGGAGAAACAAGTTCCAAGTTCCGAGTTCCAAGTTCCAGTGAATGTCCAGGAACCAAAACCCAATGCGTGAAGCTTGAAGCTTCCTTGGGATTTGGAACTTGGAACTTGGAACTTCGATTCATGATTGTTCAGCGTCTGTGCGCGTTAGAAGTATCCTTGTTTCTTGCGGTCTTCCATCGCGGCTTCGGAAGCTTTGTCATCGGCACGGGAGCCGCGTTCGGTCACGCGGGCGGCGGCGATCTCAGTAATGATGTCGTCCACGTCGTCAGCCGGCGATTCCACCATGCCCGTGCTGATGATGTCGCCGATGGTGCGTACGCGCACGACGAGTTCCTTGATTTCGTCGTTGGGCTTGAGCGGCAGAAGGTCGCTGACCGGCAGCCACTGGCCATTGCGGCGAACGCATTTGCGTGTGTGGCTGAAATAGATGCTGGGCACTTCCAGCTTCTCGCGCTTGATGTATTCCCAAACGTCCATCTCGGTCCAGTTGCTGAGCGGGAACACACGCATGTGTTCGCCAGGATTCACACGTGCGTTGTAAGCGTTCCAGATTTCCGGGCGCTGGTTCTTCGGATCCCACTGGCCGAAGCTGTCGCGGAAGCTGAAGAAACGTTCCTTCGCGCGGGCCTTTTCCTCATCGCGCCGCGCGCCGCCGATGGCGCAATCAAAACGGAACTCTTCGATCGCCGCGAGCAACGTGGGAATCTGCAGCCGGTTTCGGCTGATTTCGCCCGGAGTGGGTTCGGCAATTCCTTTCGCAATGGCGTCTTCCACTTTGCGAACGATCAAACGCCCGCCCAGTTCCTTCGCGCGGCGATCGCGGAATTCGTTCAACTCCGGGAAATGATGGCCGGTGTCGATGTTCAGAAACGGCATTGGAATGTCCGAAGGCCGGAACGCTTTTTCAGCCAGGCGCAGCAGACAGATGGAATCTTTGCCGCCGGAAAACATCAGGCACGGGCGTTCAAATTCTGCGGCGACTTCGCGCATGATGTGGATTGCCTCGGTCTCCAGATATTGGAGGTGATCGAGGTAATACGCGCTTTTCGCCGGCGCAGGTTTGTCGCTGCACGGCGCCGCGGATGCGGCTGGCGCTGAGGCGACCAGGGTTCCAGAGGTGCTCATAGGTTCAAATCAGGCTTTCACGGCAGCAGCGCCCCACGATGCGTGCAGACCGCATTCGCGTTTCTCGTCCGCCTTCGCGGGATCGAAGTAATCCCACTCGTTCGGCAGGTTGTGCTGCTTCAAATAGTTTTCCATGTCAGCGTCCGAAGCATAGAAGAACGGGCTGACTTTGATAGCGCCGAAATTTTTGTCTTCGGAAACGATGTCGAGCTCTGCGCGGTTTGGATTCTGGACCTTGCGCAACGCGGTGATCCAGACGGCGGGCGCGAGTTCCTTCATGCCGCGCTGAAACGGCTCGAGCTTCATCAACGCACTGAACTGCTTGAGGCCCGCTTCGTCCGAAGTCGAAGGCACCTCGCCGTAGATGGCATCGCGATGCGCCGGCGTCAGTTTCGGCAGGAAGGGTTTCAGGTTCAATTTCAGTTGCTGCTTCAAAGCCTCGGCGTGCTTGTAAGTGGCGGGGCGGTTGTAGCCGTGATCCACCCACAGCACGGGAATGTCCGGCTGCACCTGAACGCACGCGTGGAGAATGGCGGCTTCGTAGGGGCGGAAATTCGTGGAGACAATGGCGCGACCGTTGGAGCGGGCGATGGCCCAGCGGACAATTTCCATCGGCGATTTCTGGCGCAGCTCAGCGTTGGCTTGTTTGATTTGATCAGGAGTCATGTTGGGAAAGAGGATTCTGGAATCGAACATTCAACCTTCAACGCCCGCGCGGTCAGCGGCCGGATGTTGAATGTTCGACGTTGAATGTTGAGCGTCGAACGTTTCCAGAGATGAACGGCCCGCAATCCGGCGTTTGACTTTTCCGCCAGTTGGGCTTTCTTTTGCGGCTCGTTTTTTCCGGGAGCTTTCGTGGCCTCGGAGATGAGTTTCGACAACAGCGATTGAAATAACGAAAAAGAATGAGCGACGGACATCACGATTGCTGCGGCGAAGTGCTGCAGATCTCGGTCGGTGCGGAAGTGCCGAATTTCACCTTGGACGTTTACGATCCGGCGGACCGGGCGTTTGGCAAGATCAGCCTCAACGAGCTTCGCAAGGAAGCCAAGTGGACGATTCTGGTCTTCTACCCGGCGGACTTCACGTTCGTTTGCCCGACCGAACTGGCGGACCTTGCCGAGAAGCATGCGGCGCTGAAGAAGGCGGGCGCAGAGGTGATTTCGGTTTCGACCGACACCACCTACGCGCACCTGGCGTGGCGCGATTCGGAAAAGCTGCTTGCGAAGGTGAACTACCTGATGGGCGCGGATCCGACCGGTCGCGTGAGCCGGTTGTTCGGCGTTTACGATGAGGAGACCGGCCTCGCGCTGCGCGGCACGTTCATCATCAATCCTCAGGGCAAACTGGTGATG
>CAMLLE010000083.1 GCA_946480555.1 uncultured Verrucomicrobia subdivision 3 bacterium | reverse complement strand
GCGCTTTCATTGGCCGGAGGTCGGAGGTCCTTTGGAACTTGGACCTTGGATTTCGAAATTTGAACAGGGATTCGTGTAACTCGTCCCTCCGGCTCTCGTCCCTCCGACGCGTTCAGACAATTTCCAGCGGGCATCCGGGCAGCGCGTCCAGAAAGGCCTGACCGTATTTCTTGGCCAGGACGCGATTGTCGAGAATGACCACGATCCCGCTGTCGCTCTTCGTGCGAATCAAGCGGCCTGCGCCTTGCCGGAATTTGAGGATCGCTTCCGGCAGCGAAAACTCCGCGAACGAATTGCCGCCGCGCGCCTCGATCGCTTCAATCCGCGCTTCAATCAGCGGATGATCCGGAACGGCAAACGGCAGCCGCGTGATGATTACATTGCTCAAGGATTCACCCGGAACATCCACGCCCTGCCAGAAGCTGTCCGTGCCAAACAACACCGAATCCACGTCTTCCTTGAACTTCTCCAGCATCGCCGAGCGCGGCGTGCCGGTTCCCTGAATGAAACACGCGATGCCGAGTTCATCGAATAATGACTGCATGCGTTCGCCGACTTCCTGCATCAGCTTGTAGCTGGTGAAGAGCACGAAGGCTTTGCCGTGCGTCTGGCGAACGAAATGTTCGATCCAATGCTGCAGCGCCGTGGCGTAGCCGGATTCACGTGGGTCCGGCATTTTGCGAACGACAAACAGCTTCATCTGCCGCTCGTAATCGAAGGGCGTTCCCACCTGCAGCTGCACCGCGCGTTCGGCGCCCACGCGGCTGGTGAAATAATCCAAGGGCCGGTGCCGCGGTTTGATCGTAAACTCGGACTCTTCGTTTTCGCTGGAACCGCGCCGCGCCTCGGCAGGTCGCTTGGCTTCGCCGGCCTTGGTCGCGAGTGTGGCGCTGGCCATGATAATCGACGTTTCGCTGCCGAACAGCCGGCGCCGCAGGAAATCAGCGACATCGATCGGCGCCGCGTTCATCGCCAGGTTGCGCTGCGATTTTCCCGAGCGTTCCACCCAATACACACTGCCGCGCGCGCCTTGCTCCAGGAACACCTGGATGTCTTCGCGCAATTCCGAAAGGCGCAGGTTGCATTCGCGCAGTTCCTCACCGCTCTCCTTGTCATCCGTCAACTTGACCAACGCACTGATCTCTTCGCGCAAGCTCTGAAGCACGAGCGTCAGATTGTCTTCGACCAACTCCGGCCGGCGCACGCGCAACACGTTCCAGTTTCGCGCCGCTCCGGGAGCGTTCCGGGTCGCGGTGCGATGAATCGTCTCGCATTCCTCCTCCAGGTTTTCAAAGAAGCGGTCCGACTCATCCAACGCCGATTCGACGAGCTGCGTCGCCCGGCCGGGCATCAAGGAAAGCAGGCCCTTCTTGGTCGCCGGATTCCAGAGTCGATGCAGCGCGTAGCGAACCTGACCGTTGCCAACGCTCAGGCCGATGTGTTTCGACGCCACGCTTTCCATCGTGTGCGCTTCGTCGAAGATGACGAAATCGTTCTTGAACAGAATTCCGCCGTTCTCTTCCTCTTCGCCCAGGCCGAGCAGCGTGAAGAACAACGTGTGGTTCAACACCAGCACATCCGCCGCGAGATAGCGCCGCCGGGCGCGCTGGAAGAAGCAGATCGGATGATCCTTTGCGAACTCAGATTGGACGCCGCACTTGGCGGTTGAGCAAAGGCCCTTTTCGGAACAGACCTGCGCCCAAACTTTCGGATCCGGCTCCACATCGAAGTCGGACAAGCTGCCGTCGGCGGTCGTCTTCGACCATTCGTAGATGCGGCGCAATTCCCCGGCTTCCGAGGAAGTGAACAAGCTTCCAGTCTGCTGCATCGCTTTCTGCAATCGCCGCGTGCACAGGTAATTTCCGCGTCCCTTGAGCATCGCGAAGGTAAACTTCACCGGCAAAACCTGCGCGAGCATCGGCAAATCTTTCTCTGTGAGCTGCTCCTGGAGATTGATCGTGTGGGTGGAGACCACCGCCTTCTTCTTGTTTTGGATCGCGAAAAGAATTGCCGGAATCAGGTAAGCGAGACTTTTGCCGACGCCAGTGCCGGCTTCCACGGCCAGGTGTTCGCCGCCTTGAAGCGCCCGGGCGACGGCCATGGCCATCTGTTGTTGCTGCGGGCGATACTCAAAATTCCGGGCGCGTGAGAGCAGTCCTTCCGAGGAGAAGATGTGTTCCACCGTGGAAAGGTAATCCGAGCCTTGAGGCTGAACTTCAACTGGCGCTATCACGTTTGCGAAATATGCCGATAGAGAAGGGATGGCGCGAACCAAAATGTCTGCGCGCAGCGGCCACATCTTGTCTTTTGCCTCGGGCGAAGCGGTCAAACGACCCTGCTTCCGCCCGCGGCATTGTCTTTGCTTTTCATCTCGCGCGAGCGGCGCGACCAAACCCGGCCCGCTCCACGCAAGCGTCCTGTTGGCAACTGTCCCAGTTCGTGTAGAGGCGGTTTCTCGTCACAAGCTCTGGACACGATTGTCTTCCTTCAGGCCAGCTGCGCTTGATCCTAACCGGGTGAACCGCGACGCGATGATGTTACTGGCCTCTGCACCAGTTCGCGCCCGCCAGCACCGCAGTGCTCCGGCGGCCGTAATGCTTTTCGCATTCGCCTCCGCGTTCCTGCTCTTCACCATTCCCGCCCTCGCAACAACCGTTTCCGAACTCAAACAACTCAGCCTCGAATCGCTCTCCACGGTCCGGGTGAACACTGTCACTGCCGCCTCGCGTCACGAACAAAAGCTGAGCGATGCGCCGGCGAACGTCACGGTGGTCACGGGCGAGGAATTCAAACTCTATGGCTGGCGCACGCTTGGCGACGCCCTGAAATCCGTCGGCGGGATGGTGGTCTCTTACGATCGCGCCTACGGCTTTGTCGGTTTGCGCGGCTTCAACCGCCCGGGCGACTACAGCGGGCGCATGTTGATGACCGTGAACGGCCATCGTTTGAACGATGCGATTTACGACACGTCCGCGGTGGATCGGGATTTCGTCCTCGACGTCGACAACATCGAACGCGTCGAAATCATCCGCGGGCCCGGCTCGACGCTCTACGGCAACAACGCGTTCTTCGGCATCATCAACATTGTCACCCGCCGCGGCGCGGATTTGAAGGGCTCGGAAATTTCCGGGTCTTACGGAACCTTCGACAGCTACACCGGGCGATTGAACTACGGCAACAAGTTCACCAACGGCGTGGAACTGATGTTGTCCGGTTCGTTGTTCGGAACCGAAGGCGATTCCAGCCTTCGCTATCCAGAGTTCTCGGAGTTCAACAACGGAGTGGCCAAGGACATGGACGACGGTCGTTCGCGTCACGCCTTCGGGCAGATTGCCTGGAAGAGCCTCTCGCTGGAAATTGGCTACGTTGACCGCTACAAACGCGTTCCTTCGGCCGCCTACTGGATGGAAGACGCGCCGGTTATCTTCAACGATCCGACTTTCCGGATGTTCGACGAACGCGCTTACGCGAATCTCAAGCTCGAACATGAATTCGCGGATGAGTGGAAGCTGATGTCGCGCGTTTACTACGACTACTACCACTTCGACGGCCGCTATCCTTACGATTACGAACCCGCCAATCCGCTGAATCCGCGCGTGATGAATGTGGACGTGAACCGCAGCCAGTCGATTGGAGCGGAGTTCCAGCTGAGCCGGCTGTTCTGGGAGAAGCATCTGATCACCGTCGGAGCCGAAGCGCGCTACGATTTCGAAATCAAGCTGCTCAACTTCGACGAGAGCCCTCGCGAACTCTACGTGGACGCAGATCGCTACGGGTATTTCGCCGGCGGTTTCATCCAGGACGAATTTCACGTGCTTCCGAATCTCACGCTGACGGCGGGCGGGCGCTTCGATCACTACCATGTGGGCGGCGACACGGTGAATCCTCGCGCGGCTCTGGTTTATCACCCGTGGAAACCGTCCACGTTCAAACTGCTTTACGGCGAGGCTTACCGGGCGCCGAACGGTTACGAAAATTATTACGACTGGCCCACGCCGCCGAGCGATCTGGGGTTGAAGCCGGAAACGGTCCGCTCTTACGAACTCATTTACGAGCATGAGTTCAACTCCGTGTGGCGCGCCACCGCCGCCATCTTCAGAAACGAACTTGAAAACCTCATCACCGATGGCGAGGCCGGTTACGAAAACCTGGACCGGGTCGTTGCACAGGGTTTTGAAACGGAACTGCGGGCGCTCTGGGAAGCCGGGCTCCAGCTCCGTGCCAGTTATTCGTTCTCCAGCGCGCGCGATGAATCGACGGACGAGAAGATTGCCAATGCTCCGGCTCATCTCGCGAAGTTGAATGCGTCCGTTCCGGTCTGGCGCAACCGGCTTTTCGCCGCTGCGGAAATCCAGGCGATGAGCGATCGGAACGCTCTCGACGGCGATCGCGTTTCAGGATTCTGGATCGCCAACGCCTCGCTCTTAAGCCGCGAGCTTCTGCCCGGCTTGGAACTTTCGTTGAGCGTTTACAACCTGTTTGATCGCCGTTATAGCGATCCGACTTCGCCCGACTTTCTCCAACGGGCCATTCCGCAGGATGGCCGTTCACTTCGCGTAAAAGCGACCTGGCGTTTCTGACATGCGCGCCTTGTTGACATCACGTTTGCTCCCGGTGCTGCTGCTGATCGCAGCGATAGCAGCGCCGTGCGTCAATGCAGCTGAAGCCGTGAAGAAGGCGGGCGAGTACGATGTTAAGGCGGTTTTCCTCTACAACTTCACTCGCTTCGTCGATTGGCCGGAAACCGCCTTTGCGGACAGCACCTCCCCGTTTGTCATTGTCATTGTCGGGGACGATCCGTTCGGCACGTCATTAGACGCCGCGGTGTCCGGCGAGACGGTTCGCAATCGCAAGCTCGTCATTCAGCGCGTCCCCAGTTCCGAGTCGATCCCGAGGTGCCACCTGCTCTTTGTGAGCCGCTCCGAGAAGGATCGTCTTCCCGAAATCTCACGTCTCGTGCGGGAGCGGCCAACGCTCGTCGTCTCCGACATCCCTCGCGCGGCCGAACGTGGTGCGATGGTCAACCTGGTGGTGCAGGACAGCGTGAAGATGGAGATCAACCAGTCTGCCGCTGAAGCCGCCGGGCTGCGCATCAGTTCGAAGTTGCTGGGCCTGGCGACGATCGTTAAAGGCGATTGGCGCAGCGAACCGCGAAAGGGGGCGCGCTGATGAATCCGTTTCGCGACCTTCCAATCGAACGCAAAGTGCTCGTCATGACACTGACGATCTCCGCGTCCGTGTTGCTGCTGGCCACTTCAGCCTTGTTCGCTTACCAGATTTTCAGCTTCCGCGCGAACTTCCTGCGCGACACCGAAGCGGTGGCTTCGATTATCGCCAACAACAGCACCGCCGCGCTGGCCTTCAACGACCGGCAGGCCGCCGGCGAAATCCTGTCTTCGCTCAAGGCGAAACCGGGCGTGCTGTGCGCTTTCCTGCGGAACAACGAAGGCGAGCCAGTGGCGCACTTCGAGGGTCATGAAGGCGATTGCCGCGCGGCGGAGTTTCCGCGGCCCGACGAATACCGCTTTCTCGATGGCAATCTGCTCTATTCACGGTCGGTGATCATCGACGGCAAAGTGACCGGCGCGCTTTACATGCGGTCCGATTACCATGGCGGGCTGGCCGCCGTGCTTGGATTTTATGGGCTTACCTTGGGGACCATTTTCGTCGCTTCAGTTTTGCTCGCCTTGATGCTCGCGGGCCGGTTCCGCCGGCTGATCACCGATCCCATCCTGAGCCTGGCGGAGACCGCGCGCAAAGTCGGTGAAAACAACGACTATTCGGTGCGTTCAAAAGTGGCCCGGCATCGCGACGAACTCGGTGTGCTGGCCAATGCCTTCAACCACATGCTCAGCCGGATCCAGAGCCAGGACGCCGCGATCAGCCTCTCACAACAGAAGCTGGAGGGGTTGATCAACTCGCTCGACGGCGTGGTGTGGGAATGGTCGCCGCAGTCGCAATCCTTCACCTACGTGAGCCGCCAAAGTGAAACGCTCTTCGGCCACGCGCCTCCCTCGTGGCTTGGCGATCCGCAATTCCGTGCGAAGCTGTTGCATGAGGACGACCGGCATAACGCCTTGCTGTCGCTTGAGTGCGCCGTGGAGAAATGTCAGCCTTACACGCTGGAATACCGCGTCGTGACCGGCACCGGCCGCACTCTTTGGATTCGTGAAAGCGCCGTGGTCACGATCACCAGCGGGAAGTCGAAAGCCGTGCGCGGTATTTTCCAGGACATCACGGCGCAGAAGGAAGCTTCGGCCGAATTGCAGAAATTAAACCGTCAACTCATGGATGCCTCCCGACTGGCCGGCATGGCGGAAGTTGCCACCGGCGTGCTGCACAACGTCGGCAACGTCCTGAACAGCGCCAACGTTTCCACCACGCTGCTGAAGGAGGAATTGAGCCGGTCTGAAACTGAAACGCTGGCCAAAGTCACCACCTTGCTGAATGAACAGAACGGCAGCCTGGCCGATTTCCTGACGCAAAATCCGAAGGGCAAACTCATCCCGCAGATTCTCGCCCAGATTTCCCGCCGGTTTTCCCGCCAGCATGACACCTTCGCCGCGGAGCTGGATCAGCTCGGCCGGAACATCGAGCACATAAAGGATATCGTGGCCATGCAGCAAAGCTACGCGCGCGTGGCCGGCGTCCTCGAGCGCGTGCCCGTTCGCGACCTGGTGGAGGACGCGTTGCGGATCAATGCGCCGTCACTGGCGCATGCGAACATCGAAGTGATCCGGGAATTCGAGTGTTCGCCGGTGATCCTGGTGGACAAGCACAAGGCACTGCAAATCCTGATCAATCTCGTGAGAAACTCGAAGCTGGCGTTGACGGAAGCGGCCTCCGCGCCTAAAGAGCTCCGCGTGGCCATTCAAACCATTGGCGAGGATTGCATCCGCGTGGTTGTCCAGGACAACGGCGTCGGCATTCCATCTGAAAATCTGACCAAAATCTTTTCCCACGGCTTTACCACCCGCAAAGACGGGCACGGATTCGGGCTCCATATAGGCGCCCTGAATGCGAAGGAATTGGGTGGCTCGTTGACCGCACATAGCGATGGCCCGGGCCGCGGCGCAGCCTTCACGCTGGAACTTCCGATCAATCATTCCCAAACGGCACCTTATGACCACTGACGTTGCCACACGCTCCAACCGCATCCTGATCATCGACGACAATCCGGCGATCCATGCGGACATCCGGAAAATCCTTCGCTCGCAGGACACGGACGACGTCGAGCTCGAGCTGACCAAAGCCCTTTTGTTCGACCAGGAACCGGCCGCGCCCGTGCGTTCCAACTTCCAGATCGATTCCGCCTACCAGGGCCAGGAAGGTCTCGAGATGGTCAAGGCCGCGATGCTGGACGGCAATCCTTACGCTGTCGCGTTCGTCGATGTGCGGATGCCGCCCGGCTGGGACGGTGTGGAAACGATCGGCCATCTCTGGCGCAGCTATCCGGAATTGCAGGTCGTCATCTGCACCGCGTATTCGGATTATTCCTGGGAGGAGATGATCCGCAAACTCGGCATGTCGCCCAGTCTCGTGGTATTGAAGAAGCCTTTTGACAACGTCGAGGTGTTGCAGCTGGCACACGCGTTAACCGACAAATGGCACTTGAACCGGCGGCTGCAATCGCAGCTGGAGAACCTTGACACGCTCGTGCGCCAGCGAACTTCCGAACTTGAAACGGCCAACGACCAGCTCAAGCGCGAGATTGCGGCGCGCATCGAAGCCGAAGGCGTGATGCGGCTTTCCGAAGAACGGTTCTCGAAAGCCTTTCGCGCCACGCCCATTCCACTCGCAATTCAATCGCTGGATTCAGACCGGCTGATCGATGCGAACGAAGCGTTCCTGCAAATGCTGGCCGGTCCGCGGGAGGAGATTGTCAATCGTTCCCCGGAGGATCTGCATATGTGGACGGAGCCCGACTATGGATCGCAGCTGATCCAGCACTTGCGGGACAATCCCTCGATCTCGAACCGCAGCTGCCAGATCCGGAACCTGCGCGGCCACGAACGGCACGCGTTGCTCTCGGTGGAGCCGTTCGAATCCGGCTCCGGCCCGCACCTCCTGATCATCATCCAGGACATCACCGACCAGTTGAAGATGGAGAACGAACTGCGCCAGTCGCAGAAGATGGAAGCGATTGGCCAGCTCGCCGCCGGAGTGGCCCATGATTTCAACAACATCCTGACCGCGATTCACGGGCACACGTCGCTGCTGCAGATGCAACTGGCGGCCAATCCGGTGCAAAGCCGTTCGCTGACCGTGATTTCGCTGGCGGCGGAACGGGCGACGCGCCTTGTGCGGCAGCTGCTCACCTTCAGCCGCAAACAGGTTTTGAAGTCACAAGCGGTCCAACTCGATAGCGTGGCCGGCAACATGGCCGATATGCTCAAGCATCTGCTGGGCGATCACATCACGTTGCATGTCACCGCCGATCCGGAAACGCCGCCAATCAAAGCCGATCTCAGCATGATGGAGCAGATCATCATGAATCTGGCCGTCAACGCACGCGACGCGATGCCGCGCGGCGGGAGCCTGTCGATTCATGTTTCCACGTTGACCCTGTCTGAAGAGGACACGCGAAAACATGCGGAGGTGGCGCCCGGCCGTTACGTTCGCCTGACCATGGCGGACACAGGCTGCGGCATCCCCGCCGAACATCTGTCGCGCATTTTCGATCCGTTTTTCACGACGAAGGAAATTGGGAAAGGGACCGGCCTGGGTTTGGCGACGGTTTACGGCATTGTGAAGCAGCACCGCGGATGTATCGAGGTGGATTCAGCTCCCGGTCGCGGCACAACTTTCAATATCTTTATCCCGGCTGATGTTTCGAACTCAGCTGCTCCAGAAATGCCGGCGCCGCTGCCCGTTCCCAAGGACGGATCCGAATGCATCCTGCTGGTGGAAGACGAAGACATGGTGCGGTCGATGGCCGTGCTCCGCGGCAATGGCTATCGCGTGCTTGAAGCATCCTCGGGAAAGGAAGCGCTCGGCATCTTCGAATCCGAGCGCGAACAAATCGACCTGCTGTTCACGGATATCATGATGCCTGGGAACCTGCTCGGCGATGAACTCGCCACCCGGATTCTTGCGATCAAGCCGCACCTGCCGGTGTTGTTCACTTCCGGTTACACGCCGGACTTGGGCGACATCCAGGTGCGCAAGGATTCCAGTTTCCTGTCAAAACCATTCACGCCATCGCAGCTGCTGGCACAGGTCCGTCAGAGTCTGGATTGCAGGCGCGGCTAGAGCGGTTACCAGAAGAAATTTCCGACAACCGCGGAGACGCGGAGACGCG
>CAMLLE010000082.1 GCA_946480555.1 uncultured Verrucomicrobia subdivision 3 bacterium | reverse complement strand
ACGATGTCCGGCGACAGGATCTTCAGCGCGACCGGCGTTCCCGCCGCGAGCATCATCAAGGCGGCAGAAATGTGGGGTCCGGCGGAGACTTCAATGCTGTTGCACGCGCGCGGCATCGAGCATCACACCAAAGGCGTCGAGAACGTCCTGACCTACATCAACCTCGTGCTAGCGACGGGGCGCATCGGCAAGCCGGGCTGCGGTTACGGCACGATCACCGGCCAGGGCAACGGCCAGGGCGGACGCGAACACGGCCAGCGCTGCAACCAGCTTCCTGGCGGACGTGACATCAACAAGCCGGAGCATCGCCAGTTCATCGCGGATTTCTGGGGGATCCCGGAACCGGAATTGCCGAAGCAGGGTTTGACGGCGTGCGAGATCATCGACGCGATCGAGCGCGGCGAAATCAAAGGTCTGATTTCGATCAGCTTCAATCCGCTGGTTTCGATTCCCGATTCGAACCGCACTCGCGCGGCGCTGGAAAAGCTCGAGTTCTTCGCGTGCATTGAGTTTTTCATGAGCGAAACCGCGCGCTACGCAGACGTGGTGCTCGCGGGTTCACTTCAGGAAGAGGACGAAGGCACGGTGACAACGGGCGAAGGCCGCTGCGTTCGCTTAAGAAACTCCGTCACACCACCAGGGGAGGCGCGGGTGGATTGGTGGATCATCTGCGAACTGGCCAAACGTCTCGGCAAGGAGAAGTTCTTCAACTACTCCAACGCGGGCGACATTTTCAAGGAGCTCACGGCGGCTTCCAAAGGCGGGCCGATTGATTACAGCGGGATGAGTTACGAGAAGATTGAGAAGAACATGGGCATCTTCTGGCCGTGCCCGGCGCCCGAGCATCCGGGCACACCGCGACTCTTCGAAGGCGGAAAGTTCTTTCATCCGGATGCCAAGGCGAAGTTCCACGCTTATGAGTATCGACCGCCATCCGAGGACGTCGATGCGGAGTATCCGATCTTTTACACGACGGGGCGCGTGGTGTCGCAGTACCTCAGTGGCACGCAAACTCGCCGCATCGGCGGACTGGTGAATCAATATCCGGAACCGCTGTGCGAGATGCATCCCATCCTGGCGGAGAAGCTGGGCATCAAGGATCGGGACATCGTGAAGGTGGTGACGCGGCGTGGTGAGATCACTTTGCCGGCGCAGGTGGTGAAAAGCATCCGGCCGGACACGGTTTTTATTCCCTATCATTGGGCCGGAAAGAAGGCGGCAAACCAGCTGACCAAACGCGCGCTGGATCCGATTTCAAAGATTCCCGAGTTCAAAGTCTGCGCCTGCCGGATTGAAAAAGTGGCAGAGGCGCCGGGCTCCGCCAGATCGACAGACACGTTGAAACGTCTTCTCGGGTCAACGATTCCACGGTTCAACGCTTCGGCTAAATGAACAACTACGAATTCTTCATCGATCCTTCGCGCTGCATTGGCTGCCAGGCTTGCGTGCAGGCGTGTGGCGAATGCGGAACGCACCGCGGTCATTCAATGATTCACCTGGAATACGTGCACCGCCCGGCCGGTGTGCAAACCGCGCCGGTGGTTTGCATGCACTGCGAAGATCCGACATGCGCGCGCGTTTGCCCGGCGGACGCGATCAAGCAGGACGATCGCGGCGTCGTGCATAGCGCGGCCAAACCGCGTTGCGTGGCGTGCTCGAACTGCGTGCTCGCGTGCCCGTTCGGCGTGCCGAAGATGAAGGTCGAGTTCGATCTGATGATGAAGTGCGACATGTGCTACGACCGCACGAGTGCAGGCAAGAAGCCGATGTGCGCGACGGTTTGCCCGAGCGGCGCTCTCTATTTCGGTCCCCGGGAATACGTGGAGAAATTCCGCCGTGAGAAGCCGGTGAATGAGTTTCAGTTCGGCAAGCAAACGGTGCGCACGAAGGTGAACATGATGACGTCGCCGGAGATCAAAGCGCTTCCGTTCGACGTCGCCGATTTTCTGCCATTCGAGACGGAAGACTTCGATCCGCTGTCGCTGGCTCGCGCCGGAGCGCCAGATGCGGCGGGCGCGGCGGTTTGGGACGAGAGCCAGTTGCTGATTTCAAATTCGAAGTCCCCAAATTCAAAAGAGAACTGTGGAGTGGAGGCTGCCCTATGATGCAACGCACATTTGATCCTGCTGATCTGGTGAAATTCTCGGACACAAAAGCGACCGTGACGGAAATTGCCATTACCGAGCATTCGAGCATCGCCGTCTGGGGTGTGCGGCCCGGCCAGGAAGTTCCCGCGCACATTCATCCCGACGGACAGGATACGTGGGTGATGATTCGCGGCGAGCTGACCTACTGGCTGGGCGGTGGCCAGCGCAAGACCATTCGCGCCGGACAGATTGACGTGGCCGATCACCATCAGGTTCACGGCGCGGTGAACGAGAGTGCCGAAGACGCCATCTTCGTATCCATCTATTCCGCGCCGAAACTCGGATGGGAAAAGGCGGAAGCGTAAAGCACATGAACGACACTCCTCATTGGAAAAAAGATTTCCCGGTTCGCCAGAGTGCCGAGCACGAAACATCGCGCCGGCAATTCTTGAAGATCGCCTGCTGCTCGGCGCTGGCAGTCGGCGCCGGATGGATGAGCAAGGACAAGCTGTTTGCGCGCGCGCTGGAAGCGGGGCCCAGGTTTGTGGCGCGAACGGATGAGCTTCCCGTGGGCGGCTACAAGTTGTTCCGTTATCCGAGCGAGAGCGATCCCTGCATTCTGGTGCGGCTGAGCGAGGCGGAATACGCGGCGTACAGCCAGGCGTGCACGCACCTGATGTGCCCGGTGAACTATCAGCACGAGAAACAGCAGTTCTATTGTCCGTGCCACGAAGGCTTCTTCAGCGCGAAGGATGGCCGCGTGCTCGCCGGTCCGCCGCCCAAGCCGCTGCCGCGGGTGAAACTGGAAATTGAAGGGGGCGAAATCAAAGCGCTGGGATTTCTTCCAGAGGCGGTGTGAACGGCAAGAGAAGACCGGCAGAAGAAACATTCAACATTCAACGCTGAACATTCATTGAGCGTTGAATGTTGAGCGTTCATTGTTGAATGTTCGCTGCGGTAAACAAAAAACCCCGCCAGTGCCGTGTGTAACAGTTCCATTGAACTTGTTGGAAACAGGTGGGAACCCGCCGGTATGGCATTCGACTTCCAGTTAAGGCCTGTCGGCAACCATCACAGTTAGAGCCCCTCAGGATTTTTACTACGGTCCAAGGACATAGTTTCTTATCACGAGCGTAGGCAGGGTAAATTTGATCTCCAGCATCGCTGAAGGTCGAAATTGTTTTCCAAAGATCAGAGCGCGGTTTTCTATTCGCGCTGCACGTTAGTATCGTCCGCGTGAACCCTTACTCAAGGGATTTTTGCCGCTGTCGGCAGATTTTTTTCGCGAATGAATCGCAAATCTTTTTTCCACTATGGACAGAACGAGCCAGCATCGAAAGTGGGAGAAGTCACCAAGTGTTCCGAAGAATTTGCAGTAGGGCCGGGAGCCGGCCTCGCTTTGAAGCCCGCGGCGTGCGGGTTTGTTTCGCCGCGATGCTGGGCTCGCGGGTTTGGAATTTCATTCGGCACTGCTGCTGCTAGAGGTGCGGTAGCATCAAGCTGACAGCAGCGGGCCGGCATGTGCCGGAGTGTATTCCGGCACAGCCGGCCGGCGGCCAGGGCGATGCACACTATGAGCAGCAGCAATGAGCCTCCACTCGGCCGGAACACACATGCCCTGCAACTTGGGTTCATCTCCGACGCCGACTGCGCGCCGATCGTTTATGCTCAGGAATCCGGGCTGTTCGAGAAGTACGAAGTGCAGGTGGAGCTGCATCGCGAAACCCGCTGGGCCAGCATTCGGGACAAGATCATTCACGGCGATCTCGATTGTGCACAAGCCCCGGCCACGCTGCCGTTCATCACGAACATTGGGCTGGAATCCGATCACTGCGCCTGCGTCAGCGGTCTGGTTATCAGCCTGCAAGGAAATGCCATTGTCGTTTCCCGCGAACTGGCCGATTTGGGAGCCTTCGACGCCGCCACGCTCCGCGAAGTCATCTATCGCCATTGGGGACGCCGTACGTTCACGCTGGGTGTGGTATTCCCGCATTCACCGGCATTTCTGCTGTTGCGAAACTGGCTGGCTGCGGGCGGGATCATGCCGGGAATTGAGATTCGAATCGTTGTCGTTCCGCCGGCGCAGCTGTTTCCGATGCTGAAACTCGGTTACATCGACGGCTTTTGCGGTGGTGAACCCTGGACCACGCTGGCGCTGGAATCCGGCGCCGGCCAGTGCCTGATCAAGGGCGGCGAACTGGTGCCGCTGCATCCTGAGAAAGTACTGATGGTGCGGCGTGATTTCGCTGAGGAACGTGCGGAAGAACACGAGCGTGTGATCGCGGCGCTGCTCGAAGCTTGCGCATTCTGCGATCAACCTGGCAGCCACCCGCTGCTGAGCCAGATGCTGAGCCGGGTGGAATACGTGAACACGCCGCCGGAGTGTTTGCTCCGCGGCCTGGCGGGCGCCGGCGGCACGAAGCGAAGTCCGGCTGAAGCACCTCTCGGTGTGAGCATTTTCAATCGATTCCAGGCGAACGATCCATCCGATGCGAAAGCCTCGTGGCTGGTGGAGCGTCTCTACGAGCTAATGGAAGAGAATGTTTTGCACGCACCCAAACTGCTTCGTTTGCCCGTGATCCGGAATGTCTTCCGCCGCGATATTTATCAACGCGCCAGGGAACGGATGCGCGGAGAGTTCAGCACTCTTTCCAATGAAGTGGATCATTTTTCCAACGCAGATGCGCCATCGAGTTGAAGGCATGGACATGGGACGGTCCGCGCGCTCGTGACGGGAACGCGGTCTTGAGCCGGAGCGTGTCCGTCCCTTGCCGGCGTGGCTAGCCGCCCGCTGGCTTTCTGCGTCCGTCGAGCAGTGACCGCACCGCTCGCGCGAGTTTGTCCGGCGAGAACGGTTTTTGCAGCAGGTTTACGCCTTCGATCAGCGACTTGCCTTTCGCGGCGAGTTCCGGGCTGTAGCCGGTGACATACATGACCGGAAGCCCGGCTGCATCCTGGCGAATGCGTTCCGCGAGTTGCAGGCCCGTGACGCCGTCCGGCATGACCAGATCGGTGAGCAGCAGCTGGATTTCGTGCTGGTGTTTTGGCCATAGCTCCAGCGCGGCGCGGCCGGAGATCGCGTGCAATACGCGGTAGCCGCAGTGTTCCAGCAGTTGGATCATCAGATCGCGGACAGCAGCGTCGTCTTCCACCACCAGGATGGTCTCGGATCCCGTGGGCAAAGGTGTGGAAGCTTCAAGCGCGCCCGCTGCCGCTGCGGTTTCCATCAATGCCGGGAAATAGATTTTGAACTCCGTGCCCTTCTTGAGCTTCGTTTCCACGCTGATCCAGCCGCGATGCTGGCGGACGATGCCGTAAATGGTGGCCAGGCCCAGGCCTGTGCCTTTGCCAATATCCTTGGTTGTGAAAAACGGCTCGAAGATGTGGGGCAGAATCTCCGGAGAAATGCCAGTGCCGGTATCCGAAACGCGCAGCCACACGTAAGTGCCGGGAGCGGCATCCGGATTCCGCTGTGCGTCGCGATCGCCAATTTCCTCCATGCCAGTGGCGATGTTTAACTGCCCGCCCTCGGGCATGGCATCTCGCGCGTTCACCGAAAGGTTCATCAGGATTTGCTCAATCATGCCCACGTCGCCGCGTATCGCTCCGATGTTAGAGCCGTAGGTGGTCTGGAGCGTGATGTCTTCACCGAGGATGCGTTGCAGCATCTTGGTCATGTTTGCGACCACGGAGTTCACGTTGATGTTCGAAAGCTGCATCACCTGCTTGCGGCTGAACATGAGCAACTGGCGCGTCAGGCTGGCGGCGCGCTCCGCGGCGCGAACGATCTGCGTGGCGCAATCGTCCCGTTCGCGCGATTCCAACTGCGGGCTCATAAGCATTGACGCGTTGCCGTGAATGACTGTGAGCAGGTTGTTGAAATCGTGCGCCACGCCTCCGGCCAGCGTGCCGATCGCCTCCATCTTCTGCGCCTGCCGCAACTGGTTTTCGAGCGTCTGCCGTTCCTGTTCGGCAAGGCGGCGTTCAGTGATGTTGCGGCTGCTGCCACGGTATCCCAGCAGTTCCCCGTTTGGGCCGCGCTTGGGCACGCCGCTGCATTCGATGATGACCCGGCGGCCGTCCCGATGCAGGCATTCCGCTTCCAACAATTTGAACGTTTTATCCGGAGTGGTAATGCGCGCACCCTCCGTTTGCACCCGCGCCAGTGCTTCCGGCGTCATGATGCAGGAGTAATGTTTGCCGATGATTTCCTCCGGCCGGTAACCGAGGAGGTCATAAATCTTCGGGCTGGAAAACGTGAACCGGATGCCTGCGTCCACTTCCCAGATCCAGTCGAAGGTGGTTTCCACAATGGCGCGATACCGTTCCTCGCTTCGAGCCACGGCTTCCTCCGTGAGCTTGCGCTGCGTGATGTCCATCGCGATCCCTACCAGGCGGCTGCGCTTGCGATTCAGGTCGCGCACCACGCGTCCGCGCGCCACGTCCCATCGCACTGAACCATCTGCCGTGATGACGCGAAACTCCGCGTCGAACGGCTCGTCGCGCTTGATGGCGGACATCACGAGCTTTGCCGCGCTCCGGCGATCTTCGGTGTGAATGAGTTGGCGCAGTTCCCGGCGGTTCTTCGGGAGTGCAGGTCGCGGACAGCCGAGCAGTTTCTCGAATGAATCCGAGAGCCGGATGCGTCCAGTCAGGAGGCACACTTCCCAATGGCCGATCTCTGCGGCAGCGACCGCGATCTCCAGCCGCTCTTCGCTTTCACGCAAGGCTTCCTCCGCGCGCCTGCGTTCAACCAGGTCCATCAGGATTCCGGCGGTCTCCTGTGCGATGCGTGCGCTTTCCGGCGTGTAATCGGAAGAACGATTGGCGAGGCACACAACGGCTGCGACGTTGCCCTGGCGGAGGATGGGAGCCCAGAGCCGCCGCGTAATGCTCGTACCGATCGCATTCAATGCTTCGGGCTGCTCGATTAGGTGATTCTCAATCACCGGTTCGGCGGATTCATGGCAGCGCCGCAAAAGCCGGTGTTCGTTGCTGGAGAGGCGCAGGCCTTCCAGCAGCCTGTCGGTTGCGGTGGAACCTACCTCGAGGGTTGGAATATCCCGGGTGGAATCCACGAAGAAGAAGCGGCTGAATCGGCTTGAGGTGAAAAGTTCCATCAGGTCCAGCGCCTTGCGCACGAGTTGGGGCAGGGAATGGTTCCCGGCCATTTCCGATAGTTCCAGCCGCAGCCGCAGCAAAGCTTCGGAGCGTTTCCGCTGGTTCACGTCGCGCACGAAGGAAAAAATCCGTCCACCCGCAATCGGCCAGTACGACGAATCCACTTCCACCTGCCACACTGCGCCGTCGCTCGCGCGATGCAACGATTCAAACAAGTCGCAAGTGTTTTCCTGAATCCGCTGCAGGTGATCGTGAATTTGCGCGCGCGACTCGACTGCCTCCACATCGGCGATGGTCATCGAGAGAAGTTCGTCGCGGCCATAGCCTGAGCGGCGGATGTAGGCCGCGTTGGTTTCGAGAATCTTGCCTTCCAGGTCCGTCATTAGAAAACCGTCCACCGAGGTTTCAATCACCGCGCGATATAACGTTTCGCGTTCGCGCAACGCATCTTCTGCCTGTCGGGGCCCGGTGATGTCCACCGCGGCGCCGATGGTGCGGGCGGGACGGCGGGTACCGTCGGCGACTTCAAACTCGGTCTGCGCCATGGCGCGAAGCCAGCGCGTGGATCCATTCGGAAGTTTCCAGCGGACGTCCTGGGCGACTTTTCCACTCCCGAGCGGATCCATGGCGCGATGGACGGACTCCAGGAACGCGGGAGCATCGTCCGGATGCACCCAGTCAAAAAGCTGATGCACGGTGATGGTTTCATCCGGCGCCAGCCCGTGCAGTTCCCGCAGCACGGGAGAAAGATAGAATTCGCCCGTCAAATGGTTGTGTTCAAAGGTTCCGACGCGCGCGATGGCAGCCGCCTGTCGCAGATGTTCCTCGTTCTTGCGCAGCTTCTCTTCGTGCTTCCGTCGCTCGCTGATGTCCTGCAACGTGCCGACAAAGCCCAGCGCCGTGTCTTCGTTCGTCAGCACAAGTTGCGCATGCACTTCCACCCAGCAGAAGCTGCCATCCTTGCGGCGATAGCGCGCCGTGTGATCGCAAAACCTTCGCTCGCGTCTGGCCAGACTGTCGAACAACCGCTGGTTTTCGGCACGTTCGTCCGGATGCACGAATTCGAGGAAATAGTTTCCGAGGCTTTCTTTGGCTGAGAACCCGGTGAGCTGCTGCCAGGCGGAATTGAAGAACGTGAAGTGGCCGCCCATGTCAGCCTGGAAAACCACTTCGCGCACACCGTTCACCGCGGTGCGGTAAATGGCTTCCTGCCGGCGCAAGGCTTCTTCGGCGTTCTTGCGGGCGGTCAGGTCAACATGCGTTCCCACCAGGCGGACGAGCCGGTTCCCGCGGCGGATGGCAAATGCGCGCGAAAGAATAAAAACCCAGTGGCCATCCTTGTGGCGCATGCGGAATTCGTTCTCCATCGTGTCGGTCTGGCCAGCCACCATTTCGTTCACCCGGCCCATCACCGGTTCGAGATCGGCGGGATGCACCAGCTTGCGCCAGGTTTCGAGGCTGTTCTCCAATTCATCCGGAGCGTAACCGACCATTTCCTTGTAGCGGGGCGAAAGGTAAACCGTGTCCTCCTCGAGATTCCAATCCCAAAGACCGTCGTTGCAGCCGCGCATCGCCAGCTGGAACCGCTCCTCACTCGTCTGCAACGCGTCCAGCGCTTTTCGACGCGCGGCCATTTCGTTCTCCAGCTGGTTGAGCTGCGCTTTCAAGGTCCAGTAGAGCAGCGCGGCGGTGACAACCACAAAGAACCAGCCCTTGTAGATTTCGATCTGGCCACGCCAGACCGGATCCGCCACCAACGCGCGCACGGCGTGGTCAGAGAGGAGAATCCAAGCGGCGCCTGCCAGGGCGTAGAGACCGGCGGTGCGAAGGGCTACGGGTGAGACATTTGTCCGAATACGCTCGTTCATGAGGTGAAGTGGCTCGAACTCTGGCCCGGGTTCCCCGCGCCAGAAGGAGTGTCTTCAATGCGCTGACGAATGCAATTCAAGTTTCAGGGCTTCCCAAGTGAGACACGGCAGGTGTGCCGTTAAGAGCACCCCGATTTCTGGGCACGCCGCTCGTAACGGCATGTCGCTTGATTCATACAAACGCCGACTCCACCAAGCTCGTCGTCACCATCGTTCTCGTCCTCGTTCTCGTCCTCGTCGTCGTCGTCCTCGTGGTGGTCCTCGTGGTGGTCCTCGTGGTGGTCCTCGTGGTGGTCCTCAAGGAAGGTGATTCGAGGACGAGGAGGAGGACGAGG